>NZ_CAJPGH010000008.1:0-249869 GCF_905339605.1 Burkholderia sp. BCC1972
CACGTTATGTAAAATAACGAGGGCCCAACTTTCACGCATCGGCCGATGCCGATCACGGTTGTGACCAGCCGGTGCTTTTCGGCGCGTTGGCGACCGTGCCCGCCGGCAAGTATCCGTATTCCTCCCATTCTTCAGCCGTTCTCGTATGTACTGGGACGCCGCCGATTTCGACGACACCATTGCGAGTGACGATGACTCCGTGCCTTTCACCAAACCAATTGTCCATTTGATTTTCCCAGGCGTCCTGCAAACCGAGGAGTTCCGGTTCGCCTGAATGTTTGCTCGTGACGTGTCCGGCTTCGATGGTCGGCCCATTCGCCCAGTCGATGAGATCTTCGTGCTTGCGCGAAGGCGGACGCGTGAATGCCTTGATCCTGTTGCCGGTGGCGTCTTGTCCGAGCAGAAACCGCAACGGATGATCGGCTTTGGCCCAGATTTTTTCCAGCGCCCATTTTCTGAATTCGCTCTTGCAATCAGTCCCGTGCGGATCGATCCACGAATACGGATTGGGGGCGAACATGTAAGGATTGCGCCCGCCTTCGAGGCCGATCGGATCCGGGCTGATGAAACTCCCGGTTGCGGGATCAAAGTAACGGTGCCGGTTGTAATGCAGACCTGACTCCTTGTCGAAGTATTGCCCTTGCAATCTAAGCGGCTGGCCAGCAGCCGCTATCGTGGCGAGTTCCGTCGCGGCTCCCGTCGGGCTGTAAGATGCCTCCCAGGCAACCTTGCCGTGGAGGTCATGCATTCGCACTGGCGCGCCGTTTGGATCGTTCTGAAAAAAATACGTTACGCCGGGTTGTGGTAACGAGCCCGTGGTCGATGCCGCCTCCTTTCCTGCAATCAAGTCGGTATGTACCGTTGCAAGCGTTCGGAATGTTCCCGGGTAATGCACCCATTCACGTGCGTAACCCGGCGCGGGTGCCGATCCTGGTGTTGGCTCCGTTTGATGGCCGCTCGCGCGCTCTACGGTCGTATATTCGCCCACGAGCGTATTACAGTCCCAGAAGAAACGACTGATGTGTGATGGAGATATCGATTTTTCGCCGCCTGGCGATTCCACATTCGTTATTTTGCGCACGCGCCTCTGAAATGGATCGTATTCGTAATGTGCACGGATGCGAGCCGGCAGTCCTTGTGCGTCTGGAACATCGAGTCGTACCGCGACCAACTCCTCCAGTTGCCCCGCTGCATCCCAATGCAGCGTCATCTCCTGACTGCGGTTGTGTCGCCGTATCAAGTTTCCCGCTCGGTCGTATTCGTGGTGCTGTCCGTCGTATTCGCCTTCACGGACCCAGATCCCGCCTAATCCTGGATTCGTGGCACCTGCCGTGAGGCGTTCGCGGACTCGCGTTTTCAGCAGATCGCCGGCAGGATCGCGCAACAAGCGATTGAGACGTCCGAAGGGATCAAGATGCTCGGTCAGACGGCCCAGAGGATCATATTGAAAGTATTCAGTATTGCCGCGAGCATCGCGTTTTTCGACCAACTCGCCATTCGCATCGTACAAGTACTCGCTTGTGAGCAGCGTGATGGCCCCGGCTGAGGTCAACAGAATCTGGGACGCAAGCCGGCCGTTGGATTCATATGAGAGTTCGCGCTGCAAGCCGGCACTCAAGTGCTCGGTTCGAGCCTGTCCGAGCGGATCCCGGTCGATGACAACCGGCGCGGCGCCGTCGATCTGGATAGAAGCCACTGCATTTGACGCATCGTACGTATAACGTACGACATGCTCGATGATGTCGCTGCCGGCAACAAGTCGAGTCGCGCGTTCGATTCGGTTGCCCGATGCGTCGTATACGCTGGCGATCGTAAAGGCACTGCCCTGCTCTACGTCATACTGACATTCTTCCGTCACCCTACCGTCTTCGTCATGGCGGATTTCGACACGACTGAACAGGTTCTGCGCGAGCACCAGATCTCCGTTCGAATCGTACGAAAAGCAATCGCTGGATACGCCGTCATCACGTGTCGGGTTTACTGCGCGCTTCTGGACGAGACGGCCGGATCGGTCGTAAGCGTATTCGATCGTTTGCCCGAGCGGGTCGATGCTGTGAAGCAGTTCGCCGGCCGTGCCGTAACGATAGCGACGCGTTTGTCCCCAATAGTCGGTCTCTTCGACGATACGTCCCAGTGCATCGCGCACGAGTTGATACAGTTCCCCGCGCTCATTGACGACACCGATCAACTGTTGCTCGGTGTCGTACCGATACTCCACCACGCTCCCATCTGGTGCCAGCCGTTTGCGCATCTGACCCAGTGCCGCATATTCCATTTGCGTAACCTGGCCGTTGGGGTCACGATAACGCGTCAGGTTGCCATCGGCGTCATACTCAAGAAGTATCTCCCTGGCGCCAGGCTCGATTGCTCGAGTCAGATTACCGTTGCGGTCGAATTCGTAGCAGCTGACCTGATTTATCGCGTTGATTTTTCGGGTGACGTTGGCCCGTGCGTCGTGGGCATAAGTCGTATGGTGGCCGAGCGCATCGATGACTTCGATCAGATTGCCATCGTTGTCGTAGGAAAAATGCATCGTTGCGCCGCGGGGTTCCGTATGCGATATCAACTGCCCGTGCGCATCGTAGGCATACCGTGAACTTGCACCTGCAGGCGAAATCTGTCTGAACAGCCTGCAGCACTCGTCCCATTCGTACCGCCATTGCCGCCCACCCGGAGCCGTGATGGATACCACGCGCTGATCCGCGTCGTACGATGCGCGCACGACACTCCCGTCCGGTCGCGTTCTCGCAAGCAAATTGCCATACAGGTCGTACTCCCACGAGGTGGTGCGTGCAGTTGGATCGACGCTTTTGCTAGTGCGCCATTGCGTATCGTACAGGTAGCTCGTGACACCGCCGAGAGGATCGATTCGGTACACCGGCAAGCCGCGCTCGTTCACCTGCAGGATTGTCAGGTTTCCTCTGGAGTCGGTGATCCTGGTTTCGTGACGATCGATATCGTAGTCGAAGCGATAGTCGAAAATCCCGTTATCGCCCCATGCATGATCGACACGCCATACTTCGTCATCGTGAAGTCTATGAGTGTAGTAAAACGAAATGCCAGCGGGGGTCGAGTGGCACGACAGTCGATGACCTTCAATGTACGCGAATTGATACGGCTGTCCCATTGCATCGATCACGGAAACGAGATTGTCGTTCCGATCGTGCTCGTAACCGACCAGTGGATGAGCGCGACCGTTGGCGTCGATCAATATCAGCGCGTTGAGCAAATGTGCCTGCATCCTGGTCGGGCCTGTTGTGTCCGATTCGCACCAGATCGCTCGTCCACTTGCCCCGTTACGCATCCACTCGAGCAGGCGGGTCAGCGTGCCGTCCGGCCTTCGCTCGAACACCCAGGCGTTACCGTTGAGGTCTGCGATTTTTGCGACGGGTAGCGTCAACGCAGCATTTTCCCCAGACATCGTCTTCACCTGCTGCCGGTGGATGGGCAAGACGAATTCGTATTCGATTCCGGCGCGCGTTCTCATGACGAGCCGCTCGTCGCGTCGATATAGTGCATATCCATACTGCCAGTCGTAGACGCGCGCAGGCCAACCGGCCGAGCCCGGCATCGTATCGAATGCCGTCGCGTGTTCAGGGAGATATGCCGCAACGCCCGTTGCGTCGCCGGTGTGCCCAAGCAGTTCCAGTCGAATGTCGGCCGGTGTCTGCCAGCCGGCGCCGATCGCCCCTCGCCACGTATCGTGACTCGCGTAGCGCCGGCTCCAGACGAGCGGTAACCGTCCGGCTATCGTGAAGTCGTGTTGCTCGACGATCACCTCGCCGGTAATCGAATCGACGGGCTCCGCATCCAGTACCTTGCACCGCAGGAACCCCGGCTTCAGATGCAATTTATCCGCCAGCGTCTTCGCCCACTCCGACCCGCGAAACGCCTTGAACAGCCCCTTCGCCAGCGCTGCCATGTTGACGATCGGCGGCCCGCCCACCAGCACGGGGCGTCCGGTCGGAATCGGTAGCATGAACGACGTCGGCAACGACAGGTGCTCGCGCTTCGTATGCGCGCCGTTGTGCATCGGCGGCTCCAGCCCGACCGCCCAGCAGCTCATCGCCGGCAGTGCCAGGAATGCCAGCGGATCGTTGTTCGCGAGCACGGTTTTGCTGCCCATGTACGCTTCCGCGTCGTTCGACGGATCCGGGTCGGGCGGCGCGAACGATTCACCGAGCGGAAAATGCAGCGATGGTGCATGAAAGGCATGCGTGCCTGCTGTCGCCCGCAGCATCCCGTTCACGAAGATCGGCCGCCCGGCGACACTGCCCATTCCGACGCCTGCACCCATCGCGTTCGCGACGCCGGCAGCGATTGCCGCGCCCTTCAGTCCCTGTGCGACGGTCGGATCGCTTGCCAGCTTTTTTGCTTCGTTGGAGACCGAAGTGACCGCGTCGTCGAGTTTTTTGGCGTCTTCCGGATGGTGTTCGAGATAGTCGACCGCCTTTTCCTCGATGATCGTGAAGGCGATTGAGCCGATGACGCCCAGTGCGGCGTTCACGTACTCGCGCAGGTCCAGCATGTACCCGATATGGGGGTGCGGCAGGAACACGGGCGTCGGGCTCGGCGCGACAAGCACCGAATGCAGGTCAACGCCGACGACCGGATCGAGATGCTTGACCGCTGGCAATTCCATGGGCGTCCCCGTTCAGCGGCTGCCGCGCAACGCGGCGACTTTCTCGCCGAGTTCGGCCCTGCGCCGGTCGAACGCGCCGACCTGCGAAACCATCCATTCGACGACGAGCGGCAGATTGCTGTTGACGCGCATCGCATCGTCGAGCATCAATCCCGCGTCGAGCGCGTTGAAGCCGGCTTCCAGCGCATGCTCGTGCTCCCCTGCCCGCTCCCAGGACACGGCGCTCATGCGCCACGCTTCGACGGTCATCAGTGCATCGTGTGCGGCTGTCGTGGCAGCCGCTGCGCGCTCGTAGCAATAGGCGGCGCGCGCATGATCCTTGTGCGTCAGATGTACGCTCGCTTCGCCGAACAAGCCGTTCGCGACGAGCTTGTGTCCGACCGGATGACCTGCCTCGACCGCGCGCATGCCGCTGCCGGCCGCACGCTGATAGGCGTCGATCGCCTGTTCACGGTCGCGCCATTTCAGGTAGGCGGCGCCGGCGATGAGGTGCACGACGACGCATTGGTCGAACCACTCCTCGCGCTCGGCCACCTTCAGCGCCGCGGTGCGGAGTTCCTCGAGACGAGCGGGACTACCACCTTCGATCGTCTCGCTCATCGTAACGAACAACCGCCGGAATTCGCCGCTTGCGCCGCGTTCACCGGATTCGGCCAGCAGCTCGCGCGGCACGCTGGCCATCGAATATCGACCGTGCACAATCTTGACGAGCGTCGGATGATGCTGGACCGGCGGGGCGAACGGCTCGATGTTGGTCCGGAGCACGACAAAGCGCAGATGCTCGGCGAGCGGCGGCGATGCGGCGACGGTGGACAACAAGCGATCGATCCACCGTACCCAGGCGGCTTCGTCGTCCACGCGGGCCGGCGCAAGTACGAAAACCAGCGCGGGGAACACGTCCGGGTGATGTTCGATCAGGCTGTTGGCCACTGTCAGCAGATACCGCACCGGATCCGCGCCATCGAAGAACGGAGGCTGCCAATCGGCGCGCATCCCCGGCGCACCGGACGCGTCGCGGCAGCTGTCGTAGAAGGCAATCAGTTCGTCGGTTAGCACCTGTGCGTAGCCAGCCTCGTTCGTGAACGCCGCATGCATCGTTCGCACCGCGCACGACGTGTCTTCCTGCGCCTGAAAATACAGCCGTACCAGCGGCGTATCCGCTTTCTCCGTATGCCAGACCATCAACCTCGCGGTCTTGTCCTTCGCGAAACTCATCCAGTCCGTATGCGCATCCATGAACCTGCGTTCCACCGGATTGGTCGGCTGCCAATTCTGCATTCGTGCGGCCTCCGTCAAGGATTCAGCTTCAGGACCGTGCCTTCGACCGTGTGCTCGCCCGTAGCCGACGACGTCACCTTCGTCCCGCGCACGCTGTGGCTCTCGGAGCCAGTCGACGCGACATTGACGCCCTGGATCGTGATCGTGCCGTCGCTCTTCATCACGATGCTCGACATCCCGCAGACGAGCGAAAGCTGGTCGCCGGCGTTGACGAGCACCTGATGCTGTACGTTCGTCGTGTGGTTCGCGCCGACGTTGACGGTGTGTTCGCCGCCGACCGTGTGCGTATGCGCGTTCGCGATCGTCGAGGTGCGCGCACCGATCTCTTCGGTATGCGTGGATGCGACCTGCGTCTTCATGTCCTGTGATGTCGTGTGATAAAGCTGCCCGACGTTCAGCGTCTTGGCCTCGCCGATCGTCTCGGTCTTGCCTTTCGCGACCGTCTCGTTGTGCACGCCACCGATGGTCGCATCTCGATTGGCGGCGATCGCCACGGATTCGTTCTGTCCAACAGTCCGCGTGCGATTCCCCGTCACCCCATGCGTCTCGTTCGCGCCGATCTGCGCGACCCGGTTCTGCCCGATATTGACCGTCTCGTTCTGCCCCACACTGCGTTGCCGGTTGTTCTTCACGTGCATCGTTTCATCGTTCCCGACCGTATGCGTATGGTTGTTCCCCACCGACAGCGTGTGATCGGCCTCCGTCTCCGCATCGAAATTCCGTTCCGCATGCATCCACAGCTGCTCGGCGCCCTTCTTGTCCTCGAACCGGAACGCATTCGCATGGTCGGTCGTCCCGCCTGGTGACGATCGCGACAGCAGCCCGCTCTGCGTCGCACTCCCCGGCAGTCCCCACGGCGGCATCTTCTCGCCGTTGAAAACCCGCCCGGTGACGATCGGCTCATCCGGATCGCCATTGAGAAAATCGACCACCACCTCATCGCCCACTCGCGGAATCTGCACACCGCCGAATCCACCACCGGCCCAGGGACTCGACACCCGCACCCAGCACGACGAATCCTGATTGCTCTGCCCGTACCGGTCCCAGCGAAACTGCAGCTTCACGCGCCCGTACTGATCCGTCCAGATTTCCTCGCCCGGCGGCCCGACGACGGTCGCCGTTTGCGGGCCGTTGGTGCGAGGTCGCGGCGTATCGCGCGGCGACCGGTAAGGCAAGCTCGACGGCTGCACGAGCATCATCGTCTGATGCACGACGGCCGCCGCACCTTGGTCGCTCGCATACGCGTTCTCCTGAAACCGGTACTGGCATCGCACGATCAGGTACTCGCGGTTCTGGTCCGCTCGCGGGCAATGCGCGAGCGTGAACAGGTAACCCGGCGCGGCACCGAGCACGTCGGTATCCGCACTCGCCCGCTCGTGTTCGGCCTGCTGTTCCTCGAGCCTCACGCGGCTGTAATGGGCACCGGGCGCGTCATCGCGATAGCCGCCCGGCCATTCGAACGACGCGAAGCTGTCGTGATCGTGACCACGCGGATTGACCTTCTGCGCCGAAAGATCGGCGCGCGGCTTCGTATAGTCGTAGTCGGTGGTCTGGTGCTTGCCGACACTGACCTCCTGCGCGGGCAGCCAGCCGTTGATATGCTCCTCGTCCGCGATCGCGGTGCGGTCGCGCGCGATGTACGGAATCGTCTCGTAGCCTGGCAGCGCGGTATGCGACGACATCGCGTCGCCGAGCATCAGCGTATGCGTGTCCTCCGCATGCCGGAACCAATAATAGATGCCCTCGAACTCCATCAGCCGCGACACGAACGCGGCATCGGTCTCGTTGTACTGCACGCAATACTCGCGCGGCGCGTACGTTTCCGCGAGATGGTTCTCGATCGGAAAGCCGTACGTCGACAGCACTTCCTGCACGATCTCGGGCACGGTCTTGTGCTGGAAGATCCGGCAATCGGAGCGTCGCGTCGCGAGCCACAGCCATGGGCGCACGATCAACTCGTAGCCGTAATGCCGCTCCGCGCGGCGGCCGGCGAGCGATGCGCGGGCAACGATGCCGCTCAGGTAGCGTGTCGACTGGTCCTGCTGCTCGATGCGCACCGTCACGGGCTTGCCGAGCATGTCCTTCAGCGACAGGCTATGGCTGTCGGCCAGCGCCTCGATCCGGAATTCGAACAGCCGGCCGAGTTCGTCGCTGCCGTCGAGCGTGTGGAATTTCAGGTCGTCGCCGTGCGGGCTGTCGAGGGTGAATACGCGATTCACGTCGTGACCTCCTCGTCGAACCGGTAGGCAAATTCGCCGTCGGCCGCGCTCACCTCGATCGAGGCCAGCACACGCCCTTCGAGCATGGCCTGCAGGATCGCGCGGCTGATGCGCGGCATCACGGTATGCGTGAGGATCGCGTCGACCAGGCGGCCGCCGGATTCGATGGTCCGGCAGCGTTCGACGATCAGCGCGGTCGCCGCGTCGGTACAGTGGAGCCGGATGCCGTGATGCGTGTCGATCCGCTTCTCGATGCGCCGCAACTGCAGTGCGACGATCCGTGCGAGCGTCGCGTCGGTGAGCGGGTAATACGGCACGACGGTGAGCCGCCCGAGCAGCGCGGCCGGAAACACGTCGAGCAGCGGCGCGCGCAGCGCATCGGCGAGCGTTTGCGCGTCGGGCAGGCGCTCGGCGTCGCGGCATAGCGCCATCACGCGATCGGCGCCGACGTTCGACGTCAGCAGGATCACGGTGTGCCGGAAATCGATGTCGCGCCCCTCGCCGTCCTCCATCCCGCCCTTGTCGAACACCTGGAAGAAGATCTCGTGCACGTCGCGGTGGGCCTTCTCGATCTCGTCGAGCAGCACGACGCTGTACGGCCGCCGGCGCACGGCCTCGGTCAGCACCCCGCCCTGCCCGTAGCCGACATAGCCGGGCGGCGCGCCCTTCAGCGTCGACACTGTATGCGCCTCCTGGAACTCGCTCATGTTGATCGTGATCGCGTTGTGTTCGCCGCCGTACAGCGTGTCGGCGAGCGCAAGCGCGGTCTCGGTCTTGCCGACGCCGGACGGGCCGCACAGCAGGAACACGCCATGCGGCTTGGTCGGATCGTCGAGCTTCGCGCGTGCGGTCTGGATGCGTTCGGCGATCAGTTCGACCGCATGCCGCTGACCGACGACGCGTTCGCCGAGCGTATCGGCAAGCTTCAGCACGGCCTGCGTCTCGTCGCGCACCATCCGGCCGAGCGGAATGCCGGTCCAGTCGGCGACAACGGCCGCCACGGCGTGCATGTCGACGGCGGGCAGCACGAGCGGCGTATCGCCCTGCAGGTTGGCCAGCGCCTGCTGGGCGGCGGCGAGGCGCGCCTGCGCGGCGGTACGGGCGTCTGCATCGAGCGCGTGGGACGGATCGTCGTCGAGCAACACGGCACGCGATTCGACGACCGCCGCCAGCGCGGCTCGTTCGGTTTGCCAGCGTGTGTCGAGCCGGTCGAGTTCCGCCTGTGCAACTGAAATCTCGGTGTCGATCGCATCGCGCCGTGTGGCATCGCCGGTACCGAGCGCACACTCGCGCCCGATCCGTTCCTGCTCGACGCGCAGGCCGTCGATGCGGCGTCGTGCATCCTCGACCGGTGCCGGCACCGCATGCTGGCTGACGGCAACGCGCGCGCAGGCCGTATCGAGCAGGCTGATCGCCTTGTCCGGCAACTGGCGGGCGGGAATATACCGGTGCGACAGCGTCACGGCAGCCTGCAGTGCGTCGTCGAGCACGAGCACGCGGTGATGGGCCTCGAGTTTTGCAGCCAGGCCGCGCAGCATCGTCAGCGCGGCCGCTTCTTCGGGTTCGTGCACGTGGACGAGCTGGAACCGCCGCGTCAGCGCGGGATCCTTCTCGATGTACTGCTTGTACTCGGACCACGTGGTCGCGCCGATCGTGCGCAGCAGGCCGCGCGCAAGCGCCGGTTTCAGCAGGTTCGCGGCGTCGCCGGTGCCGGCTGCGCCGCCCGCGCCGACGAGCGTATGCACTTCGTCGATGAACAGGATCGCCGGCCGCTCGGACGACATCGCTTCGTCGATCACGCCGCGCAACCGGCTCTCGAACTCGCCCTTCACGCTCGCGCCGGCCTGCAGCAGCCCGATGTCGAGCAGGTACAGCGCGACGTCGCGCAGCGACGGCGGCACGTCGCCGGCGGCGATCCGCAGCGCGAAGCCTTCCGCGACGGCCGTCTTGCCGACGCCGGCCTCGCCGACCAGCAACGGGTTGTTCTGCCGGCGCCGCAGCAGGATGTCGACGATCTGGCGGATCTCCGCGTCGCGGCCGACGACGGGGTCGATCTCGCCGGCCCGTGCACGGGCGGTCAGGTCGACGGCGAAGCGTGCGAGTGCGGAGCCTTCGGCGGCGGTCGCGCCACGTGCAGCGGTGTCACCACGCCGAGCGGATTGAGACGCCGGCTGCGCCTCCGGCGACCCGTCGACGATCGATTCGAGCGCATCGGCGAGCACGTCGGGCACGATTCGCTCGAATTCGCGCGTGATCGCCACGAGCACGTTGCGCAACTGCGGCGTCTTCAGTATTGCGAGCAGCAGCACCGCGCCGCGAATCCGCGTCGCATCGTATTTCAGCGTCGCATAGACCCACGCGCGCTCGACCGCGTCGTCGATGTGCGCCGACAGGTCCGACACCGATCCCGCGCCGCGCGGCAGCTTGTCGAGCGCGGCGACGAGCCCGCGGTCGATCGCGGCTTCGTCGATCTCGAAGCGTCGCAGCACGCGCTGCAGGTCACCGTCGGGCCGCTGCAGCATCTGCTTGAACCAGTGCGCGAGTTCGACGTACGGATTGCCGCGCAGCCGGCAGAACCCGGTCGCCTGCTCGAGCGTCTCGTAGAGGAACGGATTCAGTTTTCCGAACAGGTTGACGCGGCCGATATCGGACATGACGGTTCCCGGTTAGGCGATTTCGCGACGAAGGGGCGTGCCGCCGCGCCGCACGTCGTAGCGGACGACGAGGTCGCGGGCCGGGCCCGGTTCGAGCCGCTGCCCGAGCCACGCGGTACGGCCGATGCCCTGCGGCTCGCCGAGGGCGAGCGCCGGCACCGCGTCGGCCGCCAGTTCGAGTTGCACGTCCCAGTCGAATTCGATGCCGACGTATTCGCGCACCCATTGCGCGAGCTGGCGTGCGTGCGGACCACCCGGCAGGAAGCGGCGGTATGCGTCGAGCGACAGCGGGCCGAGCACGATCCGGAACCGCGACTGCGCGTCGCGCACCGCGATGCCGAGCGCGACGGCACCGACGCGCAACGTCGGCCGTGTCGCGCGGATCGTGCAGCGCTGCGAGCGCTCGATCGCGACCCACTGCGGCACGTGCTCGACGATGCGCGCGTCGACGCCGAAGTGCCGGCGCAGGATCTGCACGAGGCCTTCCGGGTTGCGCGTGTGCCGCACGAGATGGCCCGCATGGAAATAGCGCGCATGCGGCGCGAGCGTGTCGGCGTCGGCCGGTGCGTTCGGCTGGTCGCCATGCGCGGCCCGCCCGATCAGGCTCGCGACATAGCCGTCGAATCGTGCGCGTCCGGGCCGATCGAGGCTCACCGTCGGCTGTGCGTCGGCCCATGCGCGGTAGAACAGCAGGATCAGCCGGTGATGAAACACGTCCGCGAATGCGGCAAATGTCGGGTCGTCGTGCTGCGCCGCGCGTTCGTATGCGTATTCGGTCAGGTGCGTCGGCAGCGGCCCGTTCGGGCCGAACAGCCCGAACCCGTGGATCGCGATGCGCGGCGGCATGGTGCCGCCTTCGTCGTGGACGCCGGCCAGCATCGACGCGGCGAACGCGAGCGACGGCTGCTGCCCGAGCCGCACCGGCTCGTCGCGCGGCCGGGTGGCGCGCCCGAGCGGCGGGCGTCCGGGCGACAGCGCGTCGAGCCAGCGCAGCGCCTGGAACAGGTCGTAGCCGTGCGGCGCCGCACGCAGCCGCGCCCACCACGCGTCGCGGCGCGCGGCTTCGGCGGCCGGCTGGATACCGGATGACGGTTCGCGCTTCATATGGCCGGCCGCCTGCCGATACGCGCCGGCCAGCGCGCGAGCGTGCCGCGCTGCGTGCTGGTCAGCACGCATTCGGCGAACGCGTTGATCGAGACATGCCGCGCGAAGAATTGTTCGAGCACCGCGCCGAGCAGGAACGGGCTGTCGCCGGAAAATGCATGGTCGTCGACGGTCACGTCGACCTGCACGCCGCGCCCGAACATCAACGGCCCGGATGCCGGCAACCGGCGGAACACCGGCGAGAACGCGACGCGCTGCACGCCGTCGATCTGCCGGCGCATCGCGGCGTCGGCGGGATCCGCATGCAGGCCGAGCAGTTCGCGCAGCGCATGCGCGCCCTCGTCGTCGTCGAGATCGGTCAGCGTGTGGCGCGCGAGCCCGAGATGGCGGATCAGGCGCCATGCGGTTTGCGCATCGGCGATCGGCGGGCGCGGCCGCGACGGGCCGCGGATCGCGACGACTCGCTCGACCGGCGCCGACACGCGCAGCGTAAACGTGTTCGCGTCGCCGGGCGGCTGCAGCAGCACGAGATCGCGGTTCGTGCACAGCGTGTCGGCGGACAGGTAGCGCATCGTCTCGTCGTACGGCGCGCACTGGCTGTCGACGAGCGACACGTAGGTTTCGCTGCCGACGTAGCCGGTACGCGTGCCGTTCGAGCGTGCCTGTGCGGACACCAGCCGCGGCTCGCGCCGCACGGTGTAATACGCGCCGTAATTGCCGTCGTCGCCGGAGAACGACGCGTGAAACGGCCGGAATTCGCGCGACTGGCCGTCGTCGCGCTGTTCGCTCGCGAGCCGTTGCACCGCATAGACCTCGTAGTCGAGCGGCCGGCTGCGGTCGACGACGACATGGTGTTCGCGTGCGCCCGGCTGCAGCGGAATGCGGTCGGCGCGGCGCGCGAACAGGTTCACGGCCGGCGTGCAGTTCAGCGCGAGATGGCGCGCATCGACGGCCGCTTCGAGCGCAGCGTCGTGCCGGTCGAACAGCACGGTCAGCTCGCACTCGTCGCCGGTCGCACGCGCGAGCGCGGCGAGCAGCCCGCCGATGCTGAAGAACAGGAAGCGCGCCGGAAACGCGAAATACTCGCGCAGCAGCCGGTAGCCGTGGAAGCTGCGGCCGTCGTCGGGCAGGATCGCCTGCGCCGGATCGAAACCTTCGTGGACGATCGCATCGGCGTCGAGCGTATGCAGCCAGCGCGGGGGCTGCCCCGGGTCGTGGCACACGACGCCGAGCGCATGCGCGGCGATCAGTTCGAGCAGATGCAGCGCATCGCGCTCGGGGCCCGCGAGATGGAACGTCAGCCGGTCGAGCGGCAGTTGCGACAGCTTCGCGCCACCGCGCGCCTTCAGCCGGATGCGCAGCGCGCCGCGCACGTCCTGGCGGGCGGCGACGGCGCCGCGCGGCAGCCACGACGGCGCACCTGTGACGGTCGCATCGGTCAGTTCGAGCGGCCACAGCGTCAGGTCGTGCGCGGTGCGGAATTCGCACGCGGTCTGCTCGGACGCAACCGGCCGTGCGCGCAGCGCGGTGCCGGCCGGCAGCCGCCAGCCCTGCGCGAGGCTGCCTTCGTTCAGCATCGGCGCGAAGCGCACGATTGCCATCGACGGCAACGGCGCGATATAGCCGGGATACACGGCATCGAGCAGCGCCTGCGTGAAGCGCGGGAATTCGGCGTCCATCTTCAGCTGCACGCGCGCGGTGAGGAAGCTGAAGCCTTCGAGCAGCCGCTCGACGTACGGGTCGGGCGGCCCCGATTCATTCAATCTCAGCCGTGCGGCGACCTTCGGGAACTGCTGCGCGAATTCGCCGCCGAGCTCGCGCAGGTAGGCGAGTTCACGGTTGTAGTAGTCGAGCAGGCGCGTATCCATCACGTCAGCCTCCCGCCGCCGATTTCAGCGACATCGCGCCCGTCTCGAGATCGAGGTCGGAGCGCAGCACGAATTCGAGCGGATGCGGAATCGACCACAGCGTGCCGCGGATCTCGAACAGCAGCACGTTGTGGCGCCGTTCGCCGGCGCGGCCGCCGGGCGCGTCGGTCACGCTGCGGACCTCGATGCTGTCGGGCGCGATGCGCGGCTCGAAGCGGACGATCGCATCGCGGATCGACGCCTCGACCGACATCCGCTCGACACCCGACATCGGCTTGCCGACGAGCGGCCGCATCCCGTAGTTGAGCACCGACGCCTGTGCGTGCGCGAACGCCGACCAGTCGACGAAGCCGTCCTCGCCATTGCGCGTGTTGAGCAGCCACGCGAGATCGCGCAGCACGGCCGCACGCAGGCGTTCGGTGCCGATCCATTGCGCGCCGGGTGCTTCGGCGGCGCGCTGCGGTGCGTCGTCGGTGAGCCGGTCGAGCAACGCCGGCTGCAGCCGGTCGCGCAGGTTGCCCTCCCGGCCGTCGTGGGTTCGCGGGTCGTCCATGGTCGTCTCCGCGCCGTTACATCTCGGTGTTTTCCTTGATGTTCCAGCCGACCGTCACCTCGGCGCCCTTGCCGCCGTTGTCGTTCTGCTGCCAGTACTGCTTCTTCACCTTCGCGGCCTGGAAGCCGTAATGCATCATCAGCCGGTCGGCGACGTCGCCCGGATCGATACCCGCGACCTGCGCGGACGTGACAAGCACCTCCTGCAGCGTCACGCGCATGAACTCGACCTGCGTGCCGCCGGTCTTGCACGCGGATATCTCGACCGACGACAGATGCTTGCCGTTCGCGCAGTTCTTGATGATCGCGGGCGCGCCCTTATCCATGTACGCGGCGACGACGAGATCGTTGAAGCTCGCCTTGCCCGCGTTGCCGCCGCTGCCGCTCGCCATCGCGCCCGGCTGGCTCGCGCCCCACGTGAACGACTGGATGTCGGTCCAGCCCTTGTGCTGCGCGTCCGCCGATTCGCCGGTCACGCCGTCCACTTTCATAAACATTGCCACGCCCATTGCCGTCTCCGTTTCAGTGCGATGTCAGGATGAATGCCGCGGTGGATACCGATCGTTGCCCGCTGCGCCGCTCACTCGTTCGCCGCCTTCGCGGTCGGCAGCCGTGAGATGAGCCGCAGCGACACGGTGAGCCCTTCGAGCTGGTAGTGCGGACGCAGGAAGAATTTCGACGTGTAGTAGCCGGGGTTGTCCTCGACCTCGTCAACCACCACCTGCGCGGCCGCGAGCGGCTTGCGCGCCTTGGTTTCCTGCGACGAGTTCACGGGGTCGCCGTCGACGTAGTTCATGATCCAGTCGTTCAGCCAGCGTTCCATGTCGTCGCGTTCGCGGAACGAGCCGATCTTGTCGCGCACGATGCACTTCAGGTAATGCGCGAAGCGGCAGCACGCGAACAGGTAAGGCAGGCGGCCGGACAGCCGCGCGTTCGCGGTCGCGTCGGGGTCGTGGTACTCGGCCGGCTGGTACAGCGACTGCGCGCCGATGAACGCCGCGAAATCGGAATTCTTCCGGTGGACGAACGGCATGAAGCCGTTCTTCGCGAGCTCGGCCTCGCGGCGGTCGCTGATCGCGATCTCGGTCGGGCATTTCTGGTCGACGCCGCCATCGTCGGTCGGGAACGTGTGGCTCGGCAGCCCTTCGACGGCCCCGCCCGATTCGACGCCGCGGATCGACGAGCACCAGCCGTACTGCTTGAACGAGCGGTTGATGTTCGCGGCCATCGCGTACGCCGAATTCGCCCACGTGTAGCGGTCGTGGTTCGCGGCGTCGGTGTCTTCCTCGAAGTCGAATTCGTCGACCGGATTGGTACGCGCGCCGTACGGCAACCGTGCGAGAAAGCGCGGCATCGCGAGGCCGACGTAGCGCGAATCCTCCGATTGCCGCAAGCTGCGCCACGCCGCGTATTCGGTGTTCTGGAAGATCTTCGTCAGGTCGCGCGGGTTCGACAGCTCCTGCCACGAATCCATCTGCATCAACTCGGGCGACGCGCCGGCGATGAATGGCGCATGGGCCGCCGCCGCGATCTTCGACAGCTCGCCGAGCATCTCGACGTCCGGCGGGCTGTGGTTGAAATGGAAGTCGCCGACCAGGCAGCCGAACGGCTCGCCGCCGAACTGCCCGTATTCCTCCTCGTAGATCTTGCGGAACAGCGGGCTCTGGTCCCACGCGACGCCCTTGTAGCGTTTCAGCATCCGTGCGACCTCGTTGCGTGATGCCGGCAGCGCCTTGATCTTCAGCAGTTCGTCGGACTCCGTGTGCGTGACGAGGTAATGCAGCCCGCGCCACGCGCCTTCGAGCGTCTGGAATTCGTTGTGGTGAAGGATCTGGTTGATCTGTTCGGACAGCTTGCGGTCGATCTCGGCGATGATCTGCTTCACGCTGCCGTACGCGTCGTTCGTCATGCCGACCGTATGTTCGAGCGCCTGCTGCGCGAGCGTGCGCACGGCGCGCTCGACCGACTCGCGCGCCTCGGCCGTCTTCGGCTTGAATTCCTTCTGCAGCAGCGCCGCGAATTCACCGTGCGCGACGGCCGGCTGCGCGGGCGGGCGCGCGTCGGCGCGGGACTGGACGGGATCATTCATCGCGGGCCTCCGGTTGGGGCGCGTCACCGCCCTGCGCGGGTTCGCGCACGAGCGTCTTCAGCAGGTCGGGATCGTTGATCGCGCGCTCGATCAGCTGTTCGGCGCCGTGCTTGCCGTCCATGTACGACAGCAGGTTCGACAGCTCGGTGCGCGCCTCCAGCAGCCGGCGCAGTGCGTCGACGTTGCGCGCGATCGCGGCCGGCGAGAAATCGTCGATCTGCTCGAACGTCATGTCGACGTTGAGCATCCCTTCACCGGTCAGCGTGTTCGGCACCTGGAACGCGACGCGCGGCGCGACCGACTTCATCCGCTCGTCGAAGTTGTCGACGTCGATCTCGAGGAACTTGCGCTCCGGCAAATCCGGCAGCGGCTCGGCGCGCTTGCCGGCCAGGTCCGAAATCACGCCCATCACGAACGGCAGCTGCACCTTGCGTTCGGCGCCGTAGGTCTCGACGTCGTACTCGATCTGCACGCGCGGCGCCCGATTGCGCGCGATGAACTTCTGTCCGCTGCCCGCTGCCTTGGTTCTGTCCGTCATCGTCCACTCCTTCACTTCGATCAGGTTGCGCAGGTCGTTGCCGCCCGCGTGGCGGCTTCCCTCGTACGGTTCATTCGCTCCGCTCGCCGCTCAGCAGGTCCAGCTTCGGCAGGCTCTCCGGCGCGAGATCGCGGATGATTGCGTAGAAGTCGAGCGCGAGCAGCCGCTGGGCGCGCCGCAGCAGCAGCGGCGCAGGATGACTCGGCTCGTGCAGCTCGAAATAGCGGCACATCTTGTCGAGGCCGATGCGGACGTCGTCGCGGCTCGTGACTTCGGCGTCGCGCCACGCGTGAGCGTTCGGCGGAGCCGCCGGTGCGGCGGTTGCCGCGCTGCCGGGCGTGGCCTGCCGCGCGGGCGTCGCGCCGGCCGGTACGTGCTGCGACGCCTCGGGCAGCGGGACTTCCTGCACGATCCGCCGCAACGCTTTTTCCGCATCGCCTTCGTCGGGCGCCCATTCGGGGCCGAGCTTGCCCGCCACGCACGCGCGGATCGCATCGAGCGATTGCAACGCGGTGCGTGTAGCGTCGAGCGGCATCGTGCCGTCGTCGCGTGCGGCCGACAGCGCGGCGATCAGGCTTTCGCGGCTGCCGGTCGCGGCGGCGCCCGTTTCGTCGCGGCCGTCGAGCAGCCGTTCGGCGTCGCGCACGCTCGGGCCCCCGTCGAACAGCGGCTGGCGGCGCGCCGCGCGTGCGCAGTCGTGCGCGCCGGCCACGTCGGCGAGCGCATTCATGCGCGGCGTCGGGTCCGGCTCGCCGTCCGCATCGAGCCGCGGATGCAGGTCGTCCCAGCGGTGTTCGAGCAGCATCGCGACGACCGCGAGCGCGTCCGCATAGCCGGGAATGCCGTGCTGCTCGGTCCAGCTGCGCGCGAGATACGCGACGACGCGCAAGTCCCTCGTGCGGGCGGACAGTGCGAGCGCAAGCCGCTCGACCGTCCGCCAGTCGGGCGCCTCGGCCGGGATCACGGTGTCGCCGTACTGCTGCTCGGCGCGCGGCGTCGCGCGCTCCTGCAGGCGCAGGAACTCGGCGTCGTATTCGAGGTTCGCGCCGCACGGTCCATCGGGCGCGACGTCCGCGAGCAGCCGGCCGATCAGGTCGGCGCGCGGCGACGCCGGCACGCCGGGCGATGCCGCGGAAGATTCGGCGGCGGCCAGCGCCGCCTGGCTGACGTCATTCGAATGCATAGTCGATGTTGACCGGTTTGCTGCCGAAATCGATCGCGACGGTACGATGCAACGGCGGCAGCGCGCCGTTGCGGATCTCGATCACGTAGACGCCCGGCGTCAGCGACACCGAACGCAGCGGCGGGCTCGCGCCGCGCCTTGCGCCGTTCACGTAGATGTCGCCCCACGGCCGCACACTGAAACGGACCTGGACGGTTTCCTGCGTCTTCGGAGGACGCGGTTGCGATTCGGCCGTCGGCGCGTTGACGGCGGCGACGGCCGTCTCAGCTTCCGACGGCGCCTTCGGCGCTTGAGTCGGTGCTGTTGCGGGTGTCGCGGCCGCTTCCGACGGCGGTACGTTGACGACGCGTTCCGACGCGTCGAGGCTGCCGGCCGGTGCGATGGTCGAACTGGCGCCGACGCGCGCCGGGGGCGGGTTCGTGACGGTCGTCGCGACCTGCGGCGCCGGCACGGCGGCTTCGACGGCAGGCGCGCTGGCCGGTGCGGCGGCGACGGGCGGCGGCGGAACATCCGCGGACGATCCGGCCGGCAGGCTCGACGGCGGCACGACGGTCGGTGTCGGCCCCTGCTGGGCCAGCGTAGGCTCCGCGGTACTTGCGGGCGGTGACGTGCCGGCGAGTGGCTGGCTCGCGGCGGGCACGGTGTCGTCAGCGACGCGGGACGGACGCGACAGATAGGTCGCGGCGAGGCTGACGGCGATCAGCGCAACGACTGCGGCGCCGACATAGGCCGGCATGCGGCGGTTGCGCGATCCGGCGGGTGCCGCCGCACGCGGGGTGCCGGTCGGCGGAGCAGCGCCGCCGGACGACGCGGCGGGCGAAGCGGAGGCGGTTTCCTCCGTTGTCGACACGTTGTTCGAGCGCACGGGTTGCGAAGCCTGCGTATCCGACCCGGCCCCGCCCGAAGCGGTCCCGCCGTCACCGATCGTCGACGCCGCCGACGACGCGGTACCGGGAGCCGCGGTAGCCTGCCCTTCCCCGCCCTTGCCGGCATCGCCCGCCGGCGGCACGACTGCCGCGCCATACGCGCTGCCCGTCCGGTCGAAGTCGCGCAACCCGAGTTCCGCCGCGAACGCCGCGACCGATTCCGGCCGCTCCGGTATCCGCAACTGCAGCGCATGATCGACCGCCGCGAGAAATGCCGGGCTGTACACCTCGCCGGCCGGCAGTTCGCGCGACGCGAGCGGCCGGTAGGTGTCCTTGATGCTGCGCACGACGGCCGCGGGCGGCAATTCGCCGGTGATCATCGCGTGCATCACCGCGCCGAGCGCATAGAGGTCGGTCCACGGCCCCTGGCTGAACGCGGGATCGTCGGTGTACTGCTCGATCGGCGCGTAGCCCGGCTTGATCATCATCGCGCCGTCGTCGACCATATCGCCGATCCGTTTGCGCGCCGCGCCGAAGTCGAGCAGGATCGCGCTGCCGTTCGGGCGGATCAGCACGTTGTCGAGCGCGACGTCGCGATGGAAGCACTGCGCGCGATGCAGCGTGTCGAGCGCGCCGAGCAGCGCGCCGACGATGTTGCGCAACTGCGTCTCGCTGATCCGCATCCCGCTGTCGAGCAGCTGCTTGAGCGTGCGGCCTTCGTAGAACGGCATCACCATGTACGCGGTGCCGTGGCTTTCCCAGAAGTGCAGGACCTTGACGAGCCCCGGATGATCGAACTGCGCGAGCAGGCGTGCCTCGTTGAGGAACGCGCCGCGCCCCGCGTCGAACGCCTGCGCGAACCGTTCCGAACGCAGCGACACCGTATAGTCGCCGCCGCGCGTCGCGAGCATCGACGGCATGTACTCCTTGATCGCGACCGCGCGCCGCAACGTGCGGTCGAACGCGCGATAGACGATGCCGAAACCGCCAATGCCCAGCACCTCGTCGAGCTGCAGTTCACCGAGGCGATGGCCGAGCGGCAGCGGCCGCACCGTGAATTCGGATGCGTCGCCGCGTGTCGCCGTGTCGTGCTCGTTGTCTCTCGATCCAGCGTCCTTCATGTCCACCACCTCTCGAAACTGCGTCCTTTCCGCCTGCCGCGCGTGGCGGCCCGTCGACCGTCACCCGGGCCGCTAACTGCCGCCGAACAGCGTCAGGAACAGTGCGCTGTCGGGCGTGCCCGTATGCGCATGCGTGCGCAACGGCGATCCGTCCGCGCGGTTGGTCCACCAGAAGCTGGTGCCGCCGTGCGGATCGAAATAGCCGGACAGCCCGGGCCAGGCGGCCGGCGCAGGCTGTGCCGGCAGCGCTGCCGGCGTGCCGTCGACGAGGTCCGCCGCATCGCGGCCGACGTCGGGCGCGAGCCGCACGCGTTCGAGCGTCTGCTCGAGATCGCCCGGCGCGCGCGCATGGCGGATCGCGTCGAGCAACGCATGGCCGACCTGCCAGTAGAACGCGTCGGCAGTGTCCGGCAGCCCGTTCCGGTAATCGGCCGCGCGTGTCGGCAGCGTGACGATCACCGGGTAATAGCGCCCCACGCGGTCGCAGCTCGGCGCGAGGCAGCCCGACTGCACGCACGACGCGCCGGCACCCGCGGGGATCAGGAAGTTCCAGACCGGCGCGACCGTGTAGTGGCGCTCGATCTCGTCCGTGCCGCGCTGGCGCATCGCAGCCATCCCTTGCTGGAGCCAGCGTTCCCACCACAGCGCGAGCGCATGCGGCAACCGACTGTTCACGAAGTCGCCGGCGCCGGGAATCTTCCCGTACCAGGCCGGCGCGTCGCCGTCGGCGCGCGCGAGCGGCGGTGTCGGGCTCATGGCTTCGGAGGGCATGTAAAGGACTCCATCTGGGGCAGTCGGAACGGGTTGCGGACACTGCCTGCATTCACCTGCAGCACGATCGGTTTGCCGTCGACCGTGAAGCGCGCAATCATCTGGTCCGAGCCGCGCCCGGCCGACACGACCGCGCGGTCGAACAACCGGTGCAGCGCCCACGGCCCGTCGGTCGAGAAGCCGTCGGTCGCGCCGGCCTGCCCCGACACCTGCAGCCGCACCTGGTTGCTGCCGCGCGGGCCCGGCCACTCGACCGCGCTCTGCACGAGCGGGCCGTGCGCGTAGCGGACGATCTGTCCGTCGACGTCGAGCACCATCTCGGTGATCGACGGATCCATTTCGAGCGGCTGGACCTGCACCTTCAGCTGCGCGGTGCGGGCGCCGCCGCCGAAATAGACGTCGCGGATCACCGCGGCCTTCTCGAACGACGCGAGCATCGCTGCGGCCGACGGATCGGCGTCCGCATTGCGGTTCGCGAAGCGCCACGGGTGCGAGGTCGTATCGACGATCGTCTGCAGGTTCTTCTGGAAGAAGTCGTCCATCAGCCCGCCCGGCGCGAACATCTGCGCGAAATCGGCCGGCGCGACGTCGCGCGACGCTCCGCGCGCGAACGGATAGCGGCCCGCGATCGCCTGCCGGCAGAAGTCGCCGACGTTCGCGCCGGCGCGCTGCGCGACGCTGCGTTGTTCGACGGTCGCGACGCTGCCGTTCGCGACGTTCGACAGGTCGTCGAGCACTTCACGGAACGGCGTCGGCAGGCGGCCGGCCTGCGCGCGCAGCCGTGCGGGGGCGTCCGACGGCGGCGGTTGCGCGCCGCTTCTCAGCGCGTCGTCGGTGGCCGTCAGGTACGTGTACAGCGCGTCGATCGACTTCAGCACCGCGTCGAATGCCTGCGCCTGGTCGCTGCTGCCCGGCGCGAACGCGCGCAACCCGGCGAAAT
Source organism: Burkholderia sp. BCC1972 (assembly GCF_905339605.1). Classification (NCBI taxonomy): domain Bacteria; kingdom Pseudomonadati; phylum Pseudomonadota; class Betaproteobacteria; order Burkholderiales; family Burkholderiaceae; genus Burkholderia; species Burkholderia sp. BCC1972. The sequence continues at coordinate 21,826 of NZ_CAJPGH010000008.1, forward strand.
GGCTGTCGACCACCTGCTCGGGGCTCGCGGGCGCCGCCGTCGCCGGATTCGCGTCGCTGGTCTGCCCCGCGAAGATCTGCGACAGCGAGCTGCGCGCCTCGTCGACCTTGTCCTGCGCACGCGCTGCCAGATTGCGCGCGCCGCCCGGCGCGTCGCCGAGCGCGGTGTCGCGCGCGAGCGCCACCATCAGCCGCGTGAGCGGCGAATCGGCCGACGACAGCGCGCGTGCGACCTGGATGCTCTGCGCGAGCGTCGCCGTGCGCTGCAGCCTGATGTCGGCGAGATAGTCGTCCCAGATCTTCAGGTAGTCGTTCAGGTAGAGCTGGCGGATGTCGCGCGCCCACGCGGCCGCGTCGTTCGGCCCGGGGATCTCGGACAGGCCGAGGTTCAGCACCCACACTTCCTCGCGCCCGTACGCTTCGACTTCGCCGGCCAGGCGCGGCGCGAACACGTTGCGATAGCCGTTGCGCGTATAGAAGCCCGGCACGCCTTCCGACAGCGGCTTGCCGCTCTGGCGGCGGAACACCAGCGACGCGTCGGGGCCGACCGCGCGCGCGACGCTGAAGTCGAACGCCGCCGTCGCCGGGCGCAGCGTGCGCGTGAGCTGCCGGTACAGCCGCTGCGAGAGCGGCACCTGCCGCAGCCGATCGCGCACGTCGGCTACGAGCCGCTCGTTCATCGGATACGGCGACACGGCGACGCGGCTGCCGAACAGCGCGGCGAGATGCGCGCGCAGCGCCGAACGTTCGGCCGGCGAAAAATCGGGCGGCAGCGAGCGTTCCAATTCGAGGTCGACGACGGCCTGCACGAACGCGGGATCGTAGTGCGCGCTGTCGTACAGCATCAGGTACGCCTTCAGCGCCGCATACGCGTATTCGGTTTCGTCGGGCCGCGCGTCGCGCAGCGCGGCTTCCATCCGGCTCGCGGCGATCGGCAGCAGCACGTCCTCGAGCGCGCGCCGGTACACGGCGTCGACGGCCTCGTCGATCTTCTCGCCCTGGAACAGCCCCCACCGGTACGCGAGCGGCGGATGCTGCAGGTCGACGCCACCCGCATTCGCGAGGCCGCCGAGCGCGTCGAGCACGGGCAGCAGCCGTGCGATGTCGGACGCATCGGAGAATTTCGAGCCGGCGATCTGCGCATCGACGGCCGGCACGCGCGCGGCGATATGGTCGAGATACGCACGGTTGTTCGCATAGCTGCGCAGCCATGCGGCCAGCACGGCCACGCACGCCAGCGCGAGCAGCACGTAGCCGGCGATCTGCAGCGCGCGCCGCTTCTGGTGCCAGCGCAGGTCGTTGCCGGCGAGCGCGGCTTCGCGGAAGATGTGCTCCTGCAACAGCGACTTCAGGAAGAAGCTGCGCCCGGTCGACCCGACCTGCGCGACCGGCGGCACGCCTTCGATCTTCAGGAAGCGCTTGATGCCGCTCATCACGCGATCGAATGCGGTGCCCTCCTGCGTGCCGCTCGTCAAGTAGACGCCGCGCAGCATCGGCATCGGCTCGTAGCTCGACACCGAAAACACCTCGGCGACGAACTGGCCGAGCATGTCCTGCAGGTCGGCGATCTGCTGCGGCAGCAGGTACGTCATCTCACGCTGGCGCGCGTCGGTCTGCGCGGCGAGCAGTTCGGGCAGCCCGTCGTTCAGCCGCTGGTGCAGCAGCCGGTATTCGCGTTCGAACGCCGCGCGCAGGTCGAAGCCCGGCGCCTCGCTCTGCGCGAGCGGGAACGTGAAGCCCCACACCTGCGCGCATTCCGCGCGGCCATACGCACCGAAATATTCGGCGAAGCCGGCCAGCAGGTCCGCCTTCGTCACGAGCAGGTACACGGGAAAGCGGATGCCGAGCTGCGCGCGCAGTTCGAGCAGCCGCTTGCGCAGCACCATCGCGTGTTGCGTGCGCTCGGCTTCCGACGCGCCGAGCAGGTCGGCGACGCTGATCGTCAGCATCGCGCCGTTCAGCGGCTGGCGCGTGCGGTATTTCTTCAGCAGCTCGACGAAGCCTTTCCACTCGGCCTCGTCGAGCGCGCGATTGCCTTCGTGCGTCGTGTAGCGGCCGGCCGTGTCGATCAGCACCGCGTCGTTCGTGAACCACCAGTCGCAATGGCGCGTGCCGCCCACGCCGCGAATCGCCGCGCGGCCGAACTGCTCGGCGAGCGGGAAGCTGAGCCCCGAATTGACGAGCGCGGTCGTCTTGCCCGAACCGGGCGCGCCGATGAACACGTACCACGGCAACTGGTACAGATACTGGCGCGACATCCGGTCGAACCAGCGCGGCACGCCGTGGCGCACGGTGTCGGCCTGCCCGAAGCGGACTTTCTTCAACAGCGTCGCGGCTTCGTCGAAGCGGCTGCGCAACTCGTCAAGCTGCGCCTTCGCCGGATCGTCGGCGGTGGCCGGCCCCGGCGCGGCCTCGCGCAACTGGTTCAGCAACTGCGCGTTGAGGCGGCCGGCGTGCCAGCTGCGCCATGCGACGCGTGCGCCCCACGCGATGAACAGCACCGCGATCGTCAGCCCGCGCGCCCAACCGCTTTCGAGCGGCCGGACCTCGGCGAACGCGAACAGCGGGCCCGCGAGCCACACGAAGCACGCGAGCATGACGAGACCGGCGAAGGTCCAGATTTCCCGCGACGGCAAGGGCCGGACGAAACGCGCGACAGCCTGGTTCATTTCAGTTCGCCCCCTGCGTCGCGCCGGAGACACTGCCGGGTGCCGGCAGCAGCGTGATCTCGACGCGCCGGTTCAGTGCCCGGTTCGCGGGCGAATCGTTCGGTGCGACCGGATCGAGCGTGCCGCGCCCTTCCGCCGCCAGCCGCTCCGGATGGTCGAGCCGCGCGGCGATCATGGTGCGCACGGCTTCCGCGCGTTCGCGCGACAGGTCCCAGTTCGACGCGAAGCGCGCCGTATGCACGGGCGTGTCGTCGGTATAGCCGGTCACGCGCACGTTGCCGGGCACCTTGTTCAGCGCATCGGCGACGCGCGCGAGCACCGGCGCGTAACGGTCGATCACCGACGTCGAGCCGGACTTGAACAGCCCGTCGCCGCGCAGCACGATCACGCTGCGATCGGCATCGTCGCGCACCGACACGAGGCCGGCCGCGATCTCGGGCGCGAGGAACTTCGCGATCCGCGGTGCCGGCGCCGGGCGCGGCGGCGCCTGCGCGGGCTGCAGCTTCGGCACGTGCAGCGCGTCGATCGACGCGAACAGCCGGTCGGAATGCCCGGCGAGCGCAATGCGCAGCCCGACGAACAGGCCGAAGCCGATCAGCAGTGCGAGCGCCACGCACACCCACAGCGGCACGACGAACCGGCGGGCGACGTCGCGCGTGACGACGTCGCGCCAGTGCGGGGACAGCGCAGGCTCGAATTCGCCGCGCACCGAGCGGATCGTGAGCGCGAGCTGGTGGCGCAGCGCGTCGAGCTGCGCATGGCCGTTGTCGAGCACGCGATAGCGGCCCTCGAAGCCCAGCGCGAGACAGAAATACAGCAGCTCGAGCAGGTCGAGATGCTGACGCGGCTGCTGCGACAGCCGTTCGAGCAGGTGGAAGAACTTCTCGCCGCCCCAGGTCTCGTTATGGAACGACACGAGCAGGCTGTGCGACGACCACACGCTGCCGCCCCACGGCGTCAGAGCGGCCGCCTCGTCGAGCGCCGTGCACAGGCAGTAGCGCGCGCCGATGATCGCCTCGGACGGCACGCCGGCTGCCTGCGCGCGTGCCTCGAACTGCCGGATCTCGACCACGAGATGCTCGCGCAGCCACGCCGGATTCGGATGGTGGACGGTCGAGCGGATCTGCGGCACCAGGTTGAGCAGCGGGTTCGCGGCCGCGACGAGCGGGTTCGTGCCGCTCGCGGCCCAGCGGCCCGGCCGCGGCTGCGTGGCCGTCGGCCCGGCCGTGCCCGACGCGGCAGCCGGATGCATGCCGCCCGGATTCGGCGGCACGAATCCGCCCGCACCGGCGGAGATCGGATCGGAAGAAGAATTCATCGCGTCGCCCCGGCGTCACCCGCGTATCGCCCAGAACTCCATCGAGAGTCCGGGGAATTCGCCGGCGAAATGAAATGCGAGACCGCCGGAACGCGCCAACTGCTTCCACAGGTCGCTGCCCTTGTCGATCTCGAAGTACGTATGGCCCGCGTGATACGGGATCTGGCGCGGCGCGACCGGCAACTGGCGCATCGTGATGCCCGGCAGCTGCAACTGCACGAGATCGCGGATCCGCTCGACGGGCCCGAGCTTCGCCTGCGCGGGAAAGCGCGTGCGCAGGCTGTCGGCCGGCACGTCCGCGCGCACCGCGAGCACGAAGCCGGCCGTGTCGCGCAGCGCGGGATCGGCCAGCGTCGCGACGCGGATGCCGTTGCCGGCATCGCGCAGCTCGATCTGGATCGCGTTCTGTTCGAGCACTGTCGACAGCGACCGCCGCAGTTCTGCGATCAGTTCGGCAAAGCTCGTGCGCAGGTCGTCGTGCACGTAGACCGCGAGCGACTGCGGGCGCCGGCCGGCAGCCGTGAACGTGCTCAGGTCGCACGCGAGTTTCAGCCAGTCGCAGAACAGCGTTTCCGGATGCGTCGCCACATGCTGCTGCGCATGCCAGGTCAGCGCGAGGTAACGGTTCACGAGTTGCAGCAACAGGAAATCCGCGACTTCCGACACGCCGCCGCGCCCCGGTTCCGACAGCCGTTCCCCAAGCGCCTCGCTGCGCTGCGCAAGCAGCCCGTGCAGCTCGCGTGCATAGGCGAGCAACACGGGATCGCGCTGCGCGACGAGCCGCGGCGGAATGTAGCCGTCGTCGACCAGCAGTCGTGCATCGGTGCGCCGCTCGACGATCCGCGCGACGCCGAGCGCGTGCCAGTCGCCGGTCAATTCGGCTTCGAGCATCAGCCGCACGTTCAGGCGGCCCGTCTGCAGCAGCGCGGGGCCGAGCGCAACCGCGTTCGCGTCGGCGACTTCGTATTCGCGCACGACATAGCGCGCGACGTCCGCGTCGGCGCTCGCGCTGCTTCCGCCGTTTGCGGCGCCTGCGCCGAACGACACCTCCTCGCCCCCGCCGCGCCACAGCGGCAGCGCAAGCACGACGAGCTGGTCTTTCGCGTCGCCCGGTACGTCGAGCGGCTCGGGGAGATCGTCCGGATGCGACAGGTCGAACGGCGTACCGTCGCGCATCACGCCGGACGCGGCGCGCAGCGCGACCTTGCCGAACGCCAGTTGCTCGCGATCGATCTCGAGCGTGTCGAAGCCCCAGTAGAAGCCTTGCAGCGGCAGGCAGCGCAACGCGACGTAGCGTTCCCAGTGCCGTTCGAGCTGCTGGAAATGCTGTGGGCGCAGGAACATGCCTTCGGTCCACACCACGCGCTGGCGCAGCGCCGCAACCGGCGTCGCGGACATCGTCGGTTCGGTCATGGTCGCCCCTGCGGATTGTTCAGCGCGACGCCGCCGTTCCGGACCGCGATCGACAACTTCAACTCGCCCGGCGACGTCTGCCAGAACTTGTACAGGTTGAGCTGCTTCGCGCGCGGCAACGGTACCGTCAGCCGCCAGCGGTTCCTTTCGAGCATCCGGTATTCGGCAACGACGCCGATCGCGCCGGCCTCGACATTGCCGCGATAGTGCAGCGTGCGCGACTCGCCCGGCCGCAGGATCACGCGGTCGGTGCCGAGCAGGTCCGCGCCGAGCACATTCTCGGGCTTGTCCTGCAGCGAGAAGAAATCCGCGCTGTCGAATCCCGACGCCGCGCGAAGCTGGAACACCTTCAGTACGATCGGTGAGGGCTTGCGATTCATGTCGGGGTTGACGTCGGGCGCCACGTCGACCGTGATCGCATACGGCACCGCGGCCGCGTGCTCCGTCGCGCCGCACCCCGGCAGCAGCAACGCGCATCCCCATACGATGAAACTGCTCGACCGCCATTGCATATTCCACCCTCGCCACCCAATAGCCGTGCGCCGGTTTCCGAGTGCGAAACCGGTTGACCGGATTAAAAAAGGGACAATTAATTGACTGGTAATTATGTGACTGGCATGTCCATCCATTGAAAATGGTATCGGCAAATTGTTCTTGTCTGAAGCCGGGTCAAATCATTCGAGTTTTTCGAAATTCGATTTGGCTGGATGATTGGCAATTGAATTGATATGAATCATTTGACGGAAAAGTTAATCCAACCGGTTCGCCTGGGCGGCCCGGTTCTATTGCGTCGACGTCTTTCGGATGGGCTCGGAGGGTACGAGCCGGCCGGCCGCCGGACAAGGGCTGTGCGGCGCTGATGATGGGCCAGGCTATTCGTGTTGCCCGAACGGATGTCCCGTTTTCTCCGGCATTGACGAGCGCTGGCCAAACAACTGACAAATCCGAAAAACACAGCGAACTATAGATCGTTTTTCTGGATTAACAAGCACTGAAATTCGTAGTCTATTTTCAGGTTTAAATGGAATCGGATCGGCGATTTGAAACAAAACGTAACAGCACCATCGATGCCGATGATTGGCACTAGAATCCAACAGCACTTGCGAGCCCTCTTCCAATTACGCGAATTCTTAATTTCAATAATGAAAGGACGTGCATCGATCGTTCTTTTCCTTGGCGCGCTGCTGCTGGGGGCCGGCGGATGCAGCACGTCGCCGACGCAGTCGGCCGCGCATGCAACGGTCGACAGCGCGCGTGCCGCATACGCCGCTGGCGACTACGGGCGCACGATCGCGCTCTTGAGCCACGCGAAGGAGATCGACGGCGCCGACACCGAGACGCAGGTCGCCGCGCACAAGCTCCTGGCGTTCAGCTATTGCGTGACGAACCGCATCGCGCCGTGCCGCGCCGAGTTCTCGAAGATTCTCGACCTCAACCCGCGCTTCGACTTGTCCCCCGCCGAGAAGGGGCATCCGATCTGGGGGCCCGCGTTCGAATTCGCGCGCCGCAGGCATGCGGCGTCGTCCTGAGCGAACCGGTTTCCACGCGAGCGCTTCATCCACCGAGCGACGTATGACATGCAACTGATCGTGATCGAACATGCCGGCGAGCCGGTCGAAAACGACTCCTACGACGCCGTCGTGTTTCATCCGCCGGGCGGCACCATCGGCCGCGCGACCGACAACCATCTGGTGCTGCGCGACGACACCCGGCAGATTTCGCGGCTGCAGGCGCTGCTGCAGGTCGGTGACGACGCGTGCCTGCTGAAGAACCTGAGCAGCGTATCGACGATCGAGGTGAATCGCGAACCGGTCGGTTATGCGCAGGAGCGGCCGCTCAATACCGGCGACATCATCCGTATCGGGCCCTACGTGTTGCGGGCCGAACGCGACGACGGCGGCGATGGCGACGACGCGCCGGTCATCGACATGGCCCCCGATACCGGTGCGCCTGTCGACGTGCGCGGTGCGGCCGGGGCGGCCGCGGCGGCGCCCTCGCCTTTGCCGAAAGGCGCCGGCAACCGGCTGTGGGGGCTGCTCCAGGATCGCCTCGCGCCACGCGGCAAGGCGGCGGATGCCGCCGCACGGCCCGGCAGTCCCGCCCGCCCGGATGCGCCGCAGCCGGCGAACCGCGCGGCCCGGGCCGCGCCGCCCGCGCCGTCGCAGCGCGACCTGAACCAGTTGTCGATCGATCCGCTGGATCTGTTTGCGCATGCGTCGGGCGATCCCGGCGGGCCGAGCACGGCGCCGCCGGCCGGGCACGGCAACGCGGATCGCGACACGTCGCACGCGACGCAGGCCGACCATGCGCCCGAGTGGACGCAGCACGTGCGCGTTCAGCCGGCAGCCACGCGTGCCGACACACGGCCGGCCGACGAGCCGGCGTCACCTGCCGCGCATGCCACGCCGGCGCCGCCGACACCCGACGAGCTGCTGAACGCGTTCTTCGAAGGCGCGGGGCTCGATACGGCCGCCGAATCGCACCAGTGGTCGGCCGAACAGCTGTACATTGCGGGCCAGCTGCTGGCGCTGTTCGCGAACGGCACGGTCGAACTGCTGTCTTCGCGCAGCATCCTGAAGCGCGAGGTGAAAGCGCACATGACGATGCTGCTCGACCGCGAGAACAACCCGCTGAAACTGCTGCCGGACGGCGGAGCGGTGCTGCGTCAGATGTTCGGGCTGCCGCTGCCGGGTTTCATGTCGCCGCAGAGCGCGGTCAGCGACGCGTTCCAGGATCTGCACGCGCACCAGATCGGCATGGTCGCCGGCATGCGCGCCGCGCTGATGGACCTGCTCACGCGTTTTTCGCCGCAACGGCTGCGCGAACGCGACGACGCGATGCGCTGGTACGAGAAGCGCGTGCCCGCGCTGTACAAGGCAAGGATGTGGGATCGCTACGCGGCGACCCATCGTGATACGGTGTTCGCGATCGAGGACGATTTCGCGTCGGTATTCGGCAAGGCGTTCCTGGCCGCGTACGACGCGGAAGTGGAAAGCTATCGCGGCAGCGGGCGGCATTGACGAAGCGGATGCACGGGAAGACGATTCGCCTTCCCGCCGGTGCCGCATCCGCAGCCGTCAGGCCAGCGGCGGATGAACGGCCTGCTTCAGGCCGCTCGAGTAGTGCTTGTAGTCCCAGGCCACGCTATCGCCGGGTTGCAGCGTGTAGACCGCGCACGAGACGTCGGGCATCTTACCGTTGACGAAATACACCCACCAGTAGCCGTTTCCGCCCTGATTCGCCTGCACGCCGCCCAGGGCCGTCACGAACAGGCTTGCGCCCGATCCCTGCGATTGCGGGTTGAGGGCGGGCGACACGCCGTCGGCGGTCAGGAGATCGAATACGGTCGTCACGCCGGGCGCAATTGCGATGTTGTCGTTCGCTTGCCAGGGTGGCGCGTGATATTCGGAACCCCAATCGACGAATTGATTTGCTACCGAATTGGCCATGACGATATCCCCATAGTGGTGGTTGACCAAACTGCTCCCGCTTTGTGTTTTGCGTTGTGCGTCGAAAGCACCGGTGCGTGGCCCGGGTGTCGGAAAGTCATGGAGACGGCATGCCGATCGCCCGGTCACGGGCGCAGCCTTTCAGTTCGCGCGCGGCTATCGTTCTTCTGCTGCCGGCGCTCCTGCCGTCCGCGAAATCGTGCAGCCGTATTGATCTGAGGATAGGCGATGGGTCAATGCTTCGCAATGCAGTCGGCGTCCGCGGCGGAACCCGTTGCGGGCCCTAAAAAAAACCGCCGCCCCCGACAGTCGCGGGAGCGGCGGCATCGCCATGCACGGCCGACCGTCAGACCGCCATCACGGTAACCGACTTCGTGACGAGGTACGGCTCGAGCGCTTCCGGCCCGCCTTCGGACCCGTAGCCCGAATCCTTCACGCCGCCGAACGGCATTTCCGGCCACGGCGTCGCCGGCTGGTTGATCCACAGCATCCCGACTTCCATGCGCTGCGTGAGCAGGTGCACGTTCGCGAACGAACGCGTGAACGCGTAGCCGGCCAGACCGAACGGCAGACGGTTCGCTTCGGCGATCGCATCCTCGAGCTTGTCGAAGCCGCGAATCGCCGCGACCGGGCCGAACGGCTCGTTGTTGAACACGTCCGCGTCGAGCGGCACGTCCGCGATCACGGTCGGCGCGAAGAAGTTGCCTTCCGAGCCGAGCCGCTCGCCGCCGGTCTCGATGCGCGCACCGACCTTGCGCGCGTTGTCGACGACCGATGCCATCGCCGTGAGGCGGCGCGGGTTCGCGAGCGCGCCGAGCGTCGTGCCTTCCTCGAGACCGTTGCCGACCTTCAGCCCTTCCGCATGCTTGACCAGCGCGCGCGTAAATTCGTCGCGGATGCTGTTGTGCACGAGGAAGCGCGTCGGCGAAATGCAGACCTGGCCCGCGTTGCGGAACTTCGCACCGCCGGCGGCCTTCACCGCGAGCGCGACGTCCGCATCCTCGGCGACGATCACCGGTGCGTGGCCGCCCAGCTCCATCGTCGCGCGCTTCATGTGCAGGCCGGCCATCGCGGCGAGCTGCTTGCCGACCGGCGTCGAACCCGTGAACGTGACCTTGCGGATCACCGGGTGCGGGATCAGGTACGACGAGATTTCAGCCGGATCGCCGTACACGAGGCCGATCACACCCGCCGGCACGCCTGCGTCGACGAACGCGCGCAGCAGCGCGGCCGGCGATGCGGGGGTTTCCTCCGGCGCCTTCACGAGGAACGAGCAGCCGGTCGCGAGGGCCGCGCTCAGCTTGCGCACGACCTGGTTGACCGGGAAATTCCACGGCGTGAACGCCGCGACCGGGCCGACCGGCTCCTTCACGACCGTCTGCTGCGCGGCGAGGTTGCGCGGCGGCACGATCCGGCCGTACACGCGGCGGCCTTCGTCCGCGAACCATTCGATGATGTCGGCTGCCGACAGCACTTCCACACGTGCCTCGGTGAGCGGCTTGCCCTGCTCCTGCGTCATCAGCTGCGCGATCGCGTCGGCACGTTCGCGCACCAGCGCAGCCGCCTTGCGCATCGTCGCCGCGCGCTCGTGCGCGGGCACCTTGCGCCACGCTTCGAAGCCGCGCTGCGCGGCGGCGAGCGCCCGGTCGAGATCGGCGATGCCCGCATGGGCCACCTTGCCGATCGGCTTGCCGGTCGCCGGGTTCACGACGTCGATCGTCTTGCCGCTCGCGGCGTCGACCCACTCGCCGTCGATCAGCAGTTGCGTATCCGTATAAGTCACGTTAGCCATCCAGACACCCCTACATTGCGTCGATAAAACGCGCGCTGCCGCGAACGGCCGCGCGCCGGTTGACAGAAAGAGCGAGGCCGCCGGGGCAGGCACGCACCCGGTGGCGTCGACGGCAGGCACGGCGGCCCGCCATCGTTGCGCAGCGTGCCGCGCTCAGTGCGCGGCCGCCGTCGCCTTGCGGAGTTTCGCGACGTCCGCCGCCTGCACGGCCGGTGCGCCGTTGTTCCAGCCGGCGCGCATGAACGTCAGCACGTCGGCGATCTGCTGGTCGTTCAGCTGGTTCGAGAACGCCGGCATCGGATACGCGGACGGCACACCGCCGATCACGAGCGTGTCGCTGCCGTTCAGCGTCACGTTGATCAGCGACGATGCATCGGCTTCGAGCACGTTCGGATTGCCGGCGAGCGGCGCGAGCAGCGGCGCATAGCCGCGCCCGTCCGCACCGTGGCAATGCAGGCAGTAAGCGTTATACACCTTCGCGCCCGGATCGGCTGCCGGCCGGCCCAGTGCCACCTGCGTCGGCTTCGGATCATAACTGTACGGCGGCGCGCCCGTGCCGCCTGCGGCCGGCAACGATTTCAGGTATCGGGACATCGCCGCCAGATCGTCGTCGGTCATTGCCTGCGTGCTGTGGTTGATCACGCTCACCATCGAGCCGAACGCGGTCGCGTGCCGGTTCGCGCCGGTCTTCAGGAACTGCGCGACGTCGGCCTCGTTCCAGCGGCCGAGACCCGTGTTGTGCTCGCCGGTCAGGTTCGACGCGAACCAGTTGTCGATCGGCGCACCCGACAGGAACGCCGCGCCGCCTTCGTCGAGCGCCTTCTCCTGGAAGCCGACGCCGCGCGGCGTGTGGCACGACCCGCAGTGCCCGAGCCCCTGCACGAGATAGGCGCCGCGGTTCCACATCGCATCCTTGTCCGGTTTGTCGGCATAAGGCGTCGTATCGAGGAACACCCTATTCCACAACGCGAGCGGCCAGCGCATGTTGAGCGGCCACGGGATGTCGGACGGCCGGTTCGCCTGCTTCACCGGTTCGACGCCGTGCATGAAGTACGCGTACAGCGCCTTCACGTCGTCGTCCTTCAGCTTCGCGTACGACGGATACGGCATCGCCGGATACAGGTTGTGACCGTCCTTCGCGACGCCCTTGCGCAGCGCGCCGGCGAACTCGGCTTCGGTATAGCCGCCGATGCCGGTTTCCGGGTCGGGCGTGATGTTGGTCGTGTAGATCGCGCCCATCGGCGTGACCATCTTCAGGCCGCCCGCGAACGGCGTGCCGCGCGGCGCGGTGTGGCACGCGACGCAGTCGCCGGCTTTCGCGAGATAGGCGCCGCGCGCGACGAGCGCGCTGTCGGCCGGCGCCGTCCCGGCAGCGTGCGCGGCCGTGCCGGCCAGCAGCGCGGACAAGGCAAGCAGCGACGCGCGGAGCGTGTTCAGCGTGAGGTTTCGCATGATCGTCGTCTCCGTCAAGCCGTCTTCAGCTGGTTGCCGACCGGCAGCTTGCGCAGCCGCGTGCCGGTCGCCGCGAAGATCGCGTTCGCCAGTGCCGCCGCGGTTGCGGCCGTGCCCGGCTCGCCGATCCCGCCAGGCGCCTCGCCGCTTTTCACCAGATGGACCTCGATCGGCGGCACCTCGTTGATCCGCATCATCCGGTAATCGGTGAAGTTGGTCTGCACGACGCGGCCGTCCTCGATCGTGATCTCGCCGTACAGCGCGCCGGTGATCCCGAAGACGATGCCGCCCTGCACCTGCGCCTCGATCGTGTTCGGATTGACGAACATGCCGCAATCGACCGCGCACACGACGCGCTTGACCTGCACCTCGCCGCCCTCCACCGCGACGTCGATGACGATCGAGAAGAAGCTGCCGAACGCGTGCATCACCGAGACGCCGCGCCCTTGCCCCTTCGGCAGCGATGCGCCCCACCCGGCCGCCTTCGTCGCGACGTCGAGCACGTTGCGGGCGCGCGGCGTCTTGTCGAGCAGCGCGCGGCGGTATTGCACCGGGTCGGTCTTGGTCTGCGCGGCGAGCTCGTCGATGAAGCTCTCGACGACGAACGTGCTGCGCGTCGGACCGACGCCGCGCCAGAACGCGGTCGGCACGTGGCGCGGCTCCTGGCGCACGTAGTCGACGAGCTGGTTCGGCAGGTCGTACGGCAGTTCGGACGCAACCTCGACCGCGTCGGGATCGACGCCGTCCTTGACCGCGGGCGGCGCGAAGCGCGCGAGGATCGACGAGCCGACGATCCGGTGCTGCCACGCGACCGGCTTGCCGTTCGCGTCGAGCCCCGCCGAGATCCGGTCGTAGTAGCACGGCCGGTACATGTCGTGCTGGACGTCCTCCTCGCGCGTCCAGATCACCTTGACCGGCGCGTTGACCTGCTTGCCGACCTTCACGGCCTGGCCGATCATGTCCGTTTCGAGCCGCCGGCCGAAGCCGCCGCCGAGCAGGTGGTTGTGCACGACGATCTTGTCCGGCGCCAGGCCCGTCAGCTGCTGCACGGTATCGCGCGCCCGCGTCGGCACCTGCGTGCCGACCCAGATCTCGCAGCCGTCGCCGCGCACGTGCACCGTGCAGTTCACGGGCTCCATCGTCGCGTGTGCGAGCAGCGGCTGTTCGTACACGGCGTCGACGCGCGTCTTCGCGTTCGCGAAGGCCTTGCCGACGTCGCCTTCCTTGCGCGCGACCGCGCCCTTGCCGTTCGCCGCCGCCTGCGCGAGATCCGCGAAAAGATCCTTCGTCGACACCTTCGCGCCCGCGCCTTCGTTCCACTTCACGACGAGCGCCGATGCGCCGCGCTTCGCGGCCCACGTGTGATCGCCGATCACCGCGACCGCGTTGTCGACGCGCACGACCTGGCGCACGCCGGGCAGCTTCTTCGCGGCCGTATCGTCGACGCTCGCGACCGTGCCGCCGAACACCGGGCTGTTCACGATCACCGCGTACAGCATGCCGGGCAGCCGCACGTCGAGCCCGAACTGCGCGGTGCCGTCGACCTTCTCCGGCGAATCGAGGCGCTTCGCGGGCGTGCCGATCAGCTTGAAATCTTCGGGCTTCTTCAGCACGACGTCCTTCGGTACCGGCAGCTTCGCCGCGGCATCGGCCAGCTGGCCGTACGACGCGCGCCTGCCGCTCGGCGGATGCTGCACTTCGCCGTTGGCCGCGCGGCAGCTGGCCGGATCGACGTTCCATTGTTTCGCGGCCGCCGAGACCAGCAGCGTGCGCGCGGTGGCGCCTGCACGCCGCAGCGGTTCCCATGCGTAGCGTATCGACGTCGAGCCGCCGGTGAGCTGGCCGCCCAGCAGCGGATCGAGGAACAGCTTCTCGTTCGGCGGCGCATGATCGAGCGTCACGCTCGACAGCGGCACTTCGAGTTCCTCGGCGATCAGCATCGGCAGCGACGTATAGACACCTTGCCCCATCTCGACCTTCGGCATCACCAGCGTGACCTTGCCGGCACGGTCGATCTGCACGAACGCGTTCGGCGCGAACACGCCCGGCTGCGCGGGTTCGGCTGCGTCACCGCCGATCACCGAGCGGCGCGTATCGTCGCCCGCCGCCGGCAGGCTGAAGCCGAGCAGCAAGCCGCCGCCGGCCGCCGCGCCGAGCGACATGCCGAGTTTCAGAAACGAACGGCGCGATACGCCCGCCGTAGCCCGACCTGCTTCGATCAGTCCTCGCGACATGTCAGGCCTCCTTCGCGGCTTGTTTGACGGCCGCGCGAATCCGGTGATACGTGCCGCAACGGCAGATGTTGCCGGCCATGGCCGCGTCGATGTCGGCGTCGCTCGGGTTCGGGTTCGACGCGATCAGCGCGGTGGCGGCCATCACCTGCCCCGACTGGCAGTAGCCGCACTGGACGACGTCGAGCTCGCGCCACGCCTGCTGGACCTTGTGGCCGGCCGGCGTCGCGCCGACGGCCTCGATCGTCGTGATCTTGCGGCCCGCGACGGCGGCGACCGGCAGCACGCACGAACGCGCGGCAACGCCGTCGAGATGCACGGTGCACGCGCCGCATTGCGCGATCCCGCAGCCGAACTTGGTGCCGGTGAGGCCGACGACGTCGCGCAGCACCCAGAGCAAGGGCATGTCGTCGGGGGCGTCGACCGGGCGGGTTTCGCCGTTGATGTTGAGGGTGATCATTCAGCCTCCGGGGCCGTTGTATTGGGGGAGCGGCGTGAACGACGCGCGCTGCGTCATGTGGTCGTCGTCATCGCCGTTGCGTCGTGCGCAACGGGTGCCGCGCGGCCCGGGTGCGGGCGAGCCGCGGCGGTGGTGTTGCGGGCTTGCGTCGTTACTCGGCCACGTCGATGGCCGACAGCACCTTGATCACCGGCGGTGCGGTGAACCAGTCGGCCGACTTCCTGCGGAATTCGCCGAAATACGGGCTCGCGAGATGCGCGTCGAACGCCGCCTGGTCGTCGTAGATCTCGTACAGATGCAGGTTCGGCGAGCCGTCCTGCTCGCGGAACAGGTCGTAGCGCCGGTTGCCCGGTTCGGTGCGCGTCCTGGCGACCATGCTGCGCAGCTCGGCCTCGGCGGCCTGTGCGTGTTCGGGTTTCAGGAACAGCGAAGCAATCACGTGAAGTGCCATTTTTCCACTCCTTTGAAAACGGAAACGAGCATGCCACAAGCCGGCGTTTCGCGACGCCAGCATGCAGCGGTTGTATGTCGTCGAGCGGAGCGATCAGGCCAGTTCGTCGGGGCCCACGCGCACGACGACCTTGCCGAAATTCTTGCCGGCGAGCAAGCCGATCAGCGCTTCCGGTGCATCGGCGAGATCGGGGACGACGTCCTCGAGCGTCTTCACCTTGCCCTGCGCGACCCATTCGCTCATGTCCTTCAGGAACGGCGCATAGCCCGTTGCATAGTGATCCAGGATGATGAAACCCTGCATCCGGATGCGCTTGCGCAGGATCGTGCCCATCAGTGCCGGCACGCGGTCGCGGCCGGTCGACGTCGCCTTGTCGTCGTACGCCGCGTCGTTGTAGTGCGCGATGATCCCGCACACCGGCACGCGCGCATGGTCGTTCAGCAGCGGCCACACCGCATCGAACACGGCGCCGCCGACGTTTTCGAAATAGACGTCGATGCCGTTCGGGCACGCCTCCTTCAGCTTCGCGGCGAACGCGGGATCGCGATGGTCGACGCACGCATCGAAGCCGAGCGAGTCGGTCACGTACGCGCACTTGTCGGCGCCGCCCGCGACGCCGACCACGCGGCAGCCCTTCAGCTTCGCGATCTGGCCGACCACCGCGCCGACCGCGCCGCTCGCGGCCGCGACGACCACGGTTTCGCCGGCCTTCGGTTCACCGATCTTCAGCAGCCCCGTGTACGCGGTGAAGCCCGGCATGCCGAGCACGCCGAGCGCGTACGACGGATGCGCGAAGTCGCGGCCGAGCGGAATCAGGTCGCGGCCGTCGGACAGCGCATAGTCCTGCCAGCCTGCCCCGGCGACGACGAGATCGTCTTCGCGGAACGCCGGCAGGTTCGACGCCACGACGCGGCTGACCGTGCCGCCGACCATCGGCTGGCCGAGTTCGGCCGGCGGCGCATAGGACGGCGCGTCGCTCATCCGGCCGCGCATGTACGGGTCGAGCGACAGCCAGACCGTGCGCAGCAGCACCTGGCCGGGGCCGGGCGTCGGCACGTCACCGGTTTCGGCGCGGAAGTTGTCCGGCGTCGGTGCGCCGACCGGGCGGGAAGTCAGGATGATCTGGCGATTTGCGGTCTTGCTTTGCGGCATGTGAGCCTCCGTCAACAGGAATGAACGTGCTTCGTGGGCACGATCGGATCAGGGATGGACCAGCAGAAGATGCGCGCCCGCGGCCGAGTCGGCACTCGGGCCGTCGAGGTCGCGCGCGTGCGGTTGGAGTAGTCGGGACAGCGTAACGCGGCGTGATGCGTTCGTCATGAATGATTGAGTAGACCAGTCGTCTAGAATCGGGGCAAAAACAAGGCGCGCCAGAGCGCGCCCCACTTACGGTTGCGTACCGCCCTGCGCGGCCTGCGCCAGGTTCAGCATGCGCCGCGTTTCGACCATCGCCCTTTCGAGCGGCTGGCGGTTGCGATGAATCTTTTCCAGCAGCGTCGCGCCCAGCCACAGCTCGTACAGGATCGCGGCCGTGTGCGACGGATCGTCGACCGCACGCAGCGAGCCGTCGGCCAGCCCGGCTTCGATGCCGCCCGCGAGCCGCTCGATGATCTGGCTCGTGCCGCGTCGAAGCACCGCGCGCATCGCTTCCGACAGGTCCGACACTTCCGCGCCGAGCTTCACCGCGAGGCACTTGCCTTCGGGATCGTCCGCGCATTGCGTGTGCAGCCAGTTGCCCCAGTACGTCATCAGGCGCTCGGCGCCCGTGCCGGCCTGATGCTCGAGCAGGTTGTCGAGATGCGCGAGATAGCCGTCGAAATACGATTCGAGCAGCGCTTCGCCGAATGCCTCTTTCGAGCCGAAGTAATGGTAGAACGAGCCCTTCGGGATGCCCGCCGCGGCGAGAATCTCGTTCAGACCGACCGCCGAAAACCCCTTGTGGAGCATGATCGGCTTCGCGATATTCAGGATGTGCTGGCGAACTTCCGCGCCTGAAGATGCATTCATGATGGCGTATGTTAGCAACGATTAGACCGGTCGTCTAGCAACGTCGAACCGGCATGTTGAGCGGCACTTTACCCGATCCCCGCCGGGTGCCCAATGCCCGGCCGGCGTTCCCCTGCACCGCGGCGTGCGCGGCGTCACACGAGCGACTCGGTTTCGTCGCAGGCGTTTCATCGATCTCCCGCTTAAATACGCGCGGCGCATGTGCCGACAATCGCGAAAACGCGGCCGGCATTGCACACGTGTGCAATGCGCCGGACCGTCGTTGCCTCCTCTCGAACCCGTGACCAGGAACGCTCCATGACCGCCTCGAAACCCGCCCATCCGCCCGCGCCGAACCGCCGGCGCTTCATCCAGCGCGGCGCCGCGCTGACCCTGTCGCCGCTCGTCGGCACGCTGGCCGCCTGCGGCGGCGACGGCAATACGACCTCCGCGTCGTCGCTGGGCGCGACCGGCGCCGCGAATACCTCCGCGCGCAGCTACGGCATCGCCGATCGCTCGATCACGATCAACGTCACCAATGCGATTCCGTCGACGACGCTCGCGTTCGGCAACGCGGCGAGCCAGAGCGGCTCGACGCCGCAGGCTTCGCAAGCGTCGATTGCGACCGGACAATCGACGGCCGTCGGCGCATCGAACAGCTGGGGCGATTGCACGGGATCGTTCAGCCTTGCAGGCGGCGACGCGTCGTTCGCGATTGCGTACACGCATCCGTTCGGCTCGCAGCCGACCACCGTCAGCGTCTCGCCGTCGGCCGGCTACGTGTCGGGCGCCGACGCCGCGACATTTCCCGGCCACGACTCGGTCGCGAACCTCACCCTGTATCGCGGCGTCGCGACCGCGAACGGCGCGTGGGTCGTCCCGCTCGCGCAGCTCGCGACGCTGCCGTCCAACAACTGCCAGGATTTCGCGAACAGCATGTTCGGCAGCAACGTGCGCACGGCCGCGGCCATCCAGTCCGCGTACCAGGGCACCGGGTCGCTCGGCTATGTACCGCCCGCCGATTTCACCGGCGGCCAGCTTGCGGGCTTCGTCGCGCAATGGGTGCGGCGCTGGCAGGACGGCGCGTCGTACACGGTGCTGCCCGCGGCCGATGCGCAGCTGGTCGATGCGCTGAAGCAATACGTGTCGAGCGCATCGAACGCCGGCCCGCTGACGATGTGGGTGCCGCAGATCGCGTGGCAGGCCGGCACGGACCCGGCGGTCTTCGCGCTGACCGGCTATCGCGCGTTTCCGTTCGTCGACGCGCAAGGCAACTGGGTGGCGGCGACGTTGTCCGCGTTCCTGACGCTGCTGGCTGCCGGTTCGCACCTCGTCGCGATCAGCGCGGCGAGCGACCTGCCCGCGGGCGTCACGATGCAGGCGTTCGACAGCTTCATGGGCGCAAGCGGGCTGACGACGTCGACGGATATCGGCAACTCGCACTACGCGTCGGTCCTGAACACGACGGGCCGCTACTACCTGAGCGTCGGCAGCGATTTCGCGCCGGTGAACTGCGGGCTGATCCTGTCGTTCCTGTACGGGCGCACGGTGAACAACCTGCTCGCGGGTGCCGGCACGTACAACACGTTCATCCAGCTCGAGGGATGGCAGGCCGGCGGCTCGCGTCACAACGCCGACTACGCGACGTATCAGCAGACGCTGTGGAACATCTCGACGTACGGGGCATCGGCGTACAGCGAGAAGCGTGCGACGTCGATCTTTCTCGCACCGGCCGGCTGGACGCCGCAGGTCTACCAGACGACGCGGATGATGCCGTACGTCGGCGCCTATGCGCAGTCGAACGGCACGCCGCAGGGCTGGCTGAATACGTCGCTCGTGACGATTCCGGCCGATGCGCCGCCGCTGCCGTCGAAGTATGTGACGAGTTGAGCTGGATCGGGCGGGCAGGCGTTCGGGCGCGCGGGATCGGGTGCGCTTGCCTGCCGCCCGGCGCCTTTGGCGTGTGCCGACTTCGGTCGGCGCACGTTTGCGGTTGCCTCGTCAGCGCGGCGCTTCGCCGGCGCGCTTTCTCGTGCGGGCCGTGCGTGCTTCCCGCTGCGCGGCCGGTGCCGTCTTGACGCCGCGCAGCGGCGCCCGCCGGGCGAGTACGGCCATCTCGCGCCTCAATGCGTCGAGTTCCCTGCCGCGTGCCGCGTCGGTCGCCTGTGCGCCGTCGAGCTGCCCCTGAAGCACGCCGCATCGATGCAGCGCGTCGCCGAGTTGCGCCTGCAGGTCGGCGATGTCCTTCCGGTGTTGCGCATCGCGTTGTTCCGTACGCGAGGCGGACGCGTCGAGTTCCTTTTGCAATCGCGCGGCCGTGAGCCGCTCGCGATCGATCTCGTGAAGCGCCCGCTTTTCCGACGCGCGCAAGCGTTCCTCGGCTCGGCCCGCGTCGTCGCGCAAGCGGTCGAGCTGCGTCGTGAAATCCGCGCGTGCCTGCGCGAGTGCGCGGTCGCCTTCCGCGTTGTCGGCCTTCAGGCGCTCGATATCCGCTTGCAGCGCGTGTCGCGATGCTTCGTCGGCCGCCCTCGCCTGCTCCAGTTCCTGGATGCGCACCTGCGCGGCCAGCAGTGCGGCCGTGCGTTGCTCCAGCGCCGTTTCGGTGCGGGCCAGCTCGGCCTGCAGCGTCGCGACTTCCGCTTTCGCCGCGACCCGTTCGGCTTCGACTTCCGCGCGCAACGTGTCGAGCGCGGCCGCTGCGTCGGTGCTCGACCGGTTCCACAGCGCGGCGACCAGTTCGCCGGCTGCCGCCTGCAAATCGGCCGGCAGGTCGGGATGCTCGATGCGGACGCGGCTCTTCTCGCGCAGCTCGGCCCAGAACTCGCCGAGGACGGCCGTCGGCGTGCTCATGCTGCCCTTGCGGACGAGCTGGTACAGGCGGTTGGCCGAGGGCGTGATGCCGAAGCGGAAGAACAGCAGCGCGCAGGCTTCGCGGTACAGCTCGCGGGTTTTCGGGAAGTCGGCCTTGAGGCGCTCGATTTCGGCGGTCAGGCGGGGTTCTTCGGCGGCGAGATCGGACATGGCGGGTTTCGGCTGGAATTTCGTAAATAATATAACGTAAACCGTTAAATATCCAATCATTCGAATCTTATAATTTGACATTATTTCTATAATGTTGAATTGGAGGATCTCTCGGCCTCGTCCACTGTTTTTCATCCGTCTGGTTGCAAAAAATTTGTAACCAACCGTCTTCTCAAAGCGACTGAGGTACGGCTCAAACCCCACCCAGTAAGGCGCAGCGGCATATCGCGCGTCCAAAATTGGATCAAGGGCTCTTGCGCGGAGATGGCGTCACCTGATGGACGGCAGGCGACGGGGGGATTTCGTAAATTTGTAACCACCCGACATAGTGCAGATCGCTGCAGATCCGGTATTTCCGTATGGTAGAAGCGAGGCACGTGCTCTGGCGCCACCGGTGGAGTACGCGTGCCCCTTTGCGTTTATACGTGGACACTGAGTTCACGGATTCTCTTGATTGAGACCTGAGCAGCATCGCAATTGGCTCGGCGGACGGTCGAGAGTTTTATGGTGAGCGGTCCGATTTCGATGTCCAGGGCTGCATTGAATCCGTGCGCGCGGCTATCTTGTCGCAACTGGGGCAATTCCCTGATCGAGTGTTCACGCGCGAAAAATTGCGCGGTACGTCGCTCGGGTGGCTCGATCAGTTTTCTGGCGAGCCCAGGACACGGATGCTGTGTTTTGACTACGGCGGGGATTGGGAACTGCTGGTTGACCTATTCGGCGACATACCGATT
The DNA here is from genome assembly GCF_905339605.1 of Burkholderia sp. BCC1972. Lineage (NCBI taxonomy): Bacteria > Pseudomonadati > Pseudomonadota > Betaproteobacteria > Burkholderiales > Burkholderiaceae > Burkholderia > Burkholderia sp. BCC1972. The sequence continues at coordinate 42,801 of NZ_CAJPGH010000008.1, forward strand.
GGATCGGCAGGCCTGTCATCTTGCTGGCGGTTCTTTGGATCATCACAAAATGTGAAGCGTATTACCGCAAACACGGCGGATGGCGATCACGCACTTCATGACGCTCGAGCAAATTGCTCTGCGGTACTCGCAGATGTCTCCGGTTAGCGGGCCTCGCCTGCTGGGCTCGACCACTGCGTCGATCTTTGATTACCAGTCCATCGACGGCTATTTGATGCTGCTCACGTACGCTCGCTTGCCTCTAGCTCAACTGATCCGGTTCAGAGGCCTTGGAGGCGACCAGCAAAACCGCGGCATTCGGCCCTGGATGCGGACGCGGACTCCAGCCAAAAGCTGGCGACTGAGGGGGAAACGCCGCTGTTTCGGTTGAGGCAATGCCCGCATTTGCAAGGACTCGACGCACCCGATCGATTTCGCTGCGAGCAGGTGCGATACTGAATGGAGGGCCCATGCCGACCATAAGTCCATAAATTGGCGTTCCAACCTGAAACGCCGCGTACCCGGTACTCCATCCTGCTTCGGCGAAGGCATCTCTGAGCTGTTTCGCGTACTCGGAGGCTTCGTGGTCACTTGCTACGTGTGGCACCCAAATGTTTTGTGCGCCCTCTGCTTTGGCGGCTGCAACGAGTGCTGCGCGTTGGCCGTCGCTGAGATTGCGCCGTTCAGTGCGATTACGTAGTCGCTCGATTTCGAAACGAGCACTATCGATAGTAGTCCGCGATACTCGCTCGCGAACGTTGCCTGCAATATAGGTGATGCACATTGCAAGAACCGAGAAGATCCCGGTCAGGGCGACGATCTTTGCCGAAGCATGTACAAAGCCCTCGAGGATCAAGCAGATTGCTGTGCCAATGGCAATCCAGCTTGCAACGTGCCATGCCCACTCTGCGGCCTTTGGTGTTATGCGGAGGAAACGCAGCTTCATTTCGCGACCTCGCAAAAGTCTGACTAAGGTTTCATTTATGCAGAGGGTTTCGGAAGCTACGGCCAAAGGGCTCGCCGGTTGTCGCGAAAACGGTAATCGCCCCCACGCGTGTCTTCTCGTTATAGTCGACGCTCGCCACACATGCGAGAATCAACGTGAAAAATCAAAGAGTTGTGGTGCCTGCAAAGTTGCGGTTAGATCTGATGCTTGCTCTTGATCTTGTAAGTTGGAGTGCCAGTGAGATTATCTTGGAACATCATCATCGCCCATTCGCGCCGTCCCTCCCAAGCATCTGCCCTCACGCGACCAGTTTCGATAAAACTCGCTTTGGGATGTATCACATACGCGATGCCGGCGATGTCACACACCTTGTGCAGCCGAATATAGTGCTCATCATCCCCAACGCTTCCTGTTCCGGGGGCGGGGCGCAACAGGATCTCGCGTTCTAGCCAATTTAGCCACTGGTTAGCGCGGGAGTATCGCCAACGTCGACCAACCGGCGTGTCCATCAAAATCGAGTCGCGTCGAGATGGCGTACCAAACATCTCGGTCGTCATTGTCTTTACGGCCCCTTTGACGCGACGGTTAAGGTCGCCTCGAAGTTTTTTTGCACTCAAGTCGAGAATCAGTGAATCCGGTTCAATTTCGACCTCATAGATCCACTCAGCTAGCGGCATGGGATCTCCCGGAAATCTGTCGGTGCCGGGCCCGAGCTTTGCAAGCCGAGGCGCTACAGAGGTTTTGGCGTGACTCGCCATAAAAACCGCGTGGTCGCGATCTTCTGTTAGCCAGATGAACGGAAGAGAGCTTGATGTTTCGCCATATTTGAAGTGACCCGCCTCGAAACCGTATATTTCGTTCGTGCCCAGCCTGATCTGATCAAGCCAACCAACCGTGGTGCCGTGATACAAAGTCGTCATTACGCGTTTTGATTTTAGGTCACGAAAAAGCCCGACCGAATTGGTCTGGCCGCGATATTTACTGATTATATGTGCTCGTCGCAAATACCCGCATCGATTGATTTAAACTGGCGGAAATTTTGGAGGGACTATGGAAGGACCGGTAGTGCAGCAAATGGCTCAAGCGGCGCAGTCAGCACCGACAGGTTGGGTTGCGCTGGTAGCGTCTAGCGCAGTGATTGGTGCGGTGATTGGGCAAGTTATCAGCGCGCTCTCGAACTGGTCGTTGAAGGCGATTGACGCTTATCGTGAAAGTAAAAAAAGAGCGCAAGTTGTAGCGCACGTCAAGCTGGAGATCATGGATCAGCTCGAATCGTTTGCGAACCGCTGCGCCAACTTCATGTACGACATCGAAGAAGGCATGGACGAACATTACCGCCAAGAACCGAACGCGTTCTCGAACGTCCAGCGCAGCATCCCGTTCAAGTTCGACCCCGAGCCGAAATGGGTGGAGTTGCCGGTGCCGTTCATCGCCCCAATAAAGGCGCTGGGTCGCGAATACGATGATACGGGTGCGTGGATCAATCGCACCGGGTTGTGGGCGGACATAGCAGATCAATATCAATACGAGTTGGAGCGCCTGGCGTTTTATGGCTTGGAGGCGCTCAAGGTTGCTGACAAGATTCGCAGAGACATCAAGGCAGGGAATGGCGGGGCGGTGCAGCTAGAGGCGTCCCGAAGCGCATTCACAAAAGAAATTGCGACGATGCGTGAGCGCTACAGGGAGACATGCGGCGAGGTATCGCTGATACCTGAGTTGGAAGCGCTGTTCGAGCGCGAAATGCCCGACTTGAAGCCTACGACAATTCGTGAAGAGAAGGCTCAAGAGGCGCTATGAGAAAAGCCGGTCGTGATGACTGACTTCCATGTTCGCTCGCGCGACTTAGCGGCCCGAGAACTCGCTTGCGCCATCACAGGTGATGATCGTCGTCATGTTGTGCGTACCGTGGTCGGTGGCGAAGGAAACGGTCCACGCATCTTGATGCTCGTCCCTCACGTCGCCGTCGCGCCGCTCAACATCCTTACACCCCTCTAGAAAGCGGGCAGATTCGAATCCTGAACGTACTCATGATGATGTCTCGCTTCCACTCAGTCGTAGCCAGCGGACACGCTCCCGCTTTGGGGTGGTAAAAAAGACTTGCTCTACGCCGGCGCGGCGGTCCGCCACCCCGTGCCGCCGCGCCGAACGGCGAAGACGCCTCAGAGGCCTTCGTTCAGGAAGTTCTGCGCGTACTGGAGCCGGTTGTCCATCTGCGGATCGGTCGCCTGCTCGTAGTCGGTGTCCCACACCTGCGCGGCCTGCGACACGTTCGTCGTGTTCTTCAAGTCGGAGATCGTCTTGCTGTACGGGCCGTCGAGTTCCTGGTTCATGTAGCCGATGTTCGCGTCGAGGCTGCCCGGATCGAGGTTGTGCTGATGCGCATATGCGATCTCGCCCTGCTTGCGTGCGCCGCCCCATTGCGCGAGGCCCCAGCCGTTCGCGTTGTCGTCCGCGAAGTTGCCCGACGGTGCGCCTTCGGCGCCGCCCTGGTTGACGTTCGGCTTCAGCCCGCTTTCCTGCTGCAGGTTGCCGAGCACGCCCGCGATCTGCGTGTCGTTCAGCCCGTAGCGGCTGCGCAGGTCGTCCGCGATCGCGTTCGCCGCGCCGCCGCCGGTGTTCGCGGGCAGCGTCGACGCGTTCTGGCCGTGGGTCTGCCCGTCGCCCTGGCCGCCTTGCGGTTGCGGCACGCCGGCATTTGCCGGCGGTGCGTTGTTCGACTGTGGCCCGTTCAGCGAGAACGAAAGCGGTGTGCCGCTTCCGCCGCCGTCGTCGCTAGCAAGCCGTATCGACGGCATTGCTCCCGCGCTTCCCCCGCCGGCAGGCTGCGTTCCGTCGGCGGCCGACGCTTGCTTGAGCGCGGCGAACACCGCCTGCAGGATCTGCTCGAGCTGCGCCAGCACCTGCGCGATCTGCGCCTGGTTCGAACCGGAATCCTGCGAAGGGTCGAAATTCGTCGACCCGGTGGAATTCACACTCACTGACAAGGACATGACTGCCTCCTTCCGGGAATCGCTTGACGGGCCACTTCGACGGACTATAGGCCGCGTGGCGGGCGGCCCGCGCGGCCCGTGCGAAGCAGGCGACGGGTTTGCGAATCGGAACGAGGCGCGGCGCGCAGTCGGCGCCATTGATGCGAAGTCGTGGCCGATCGTTTTCCCCGTGTCGTCGCGGCACTTCGCACCGTGCGCCGGCGTTTCGTGTCGTGCCGCACGCACGCTGCACCGAGGCATACAGTCGAATGGCCAACTGTGCCGGCCGGCGCCAAGCGCGCGACGCGCACCTACCCTGTCCACTCCCCGCGGAGAACAGCGACCATGATCACCATCACCCTCCAGGGCAACGCCCCGATTTCCGGGGCTGATTCCACGTCCGATGCCGGATCGGCGGACAACCCCGGTTCGCAGCAGGTCGCGCAGATCATCCAGGAACTGATGGCGGCGCTCAAGAGCCTGTTGTCGGGGCAGAACGGCGACGATTCGTCATCGTCGCCGGCGGTGGGCGGCACGGGCCGGTCCGCCCCGCCGCTGGCCAACTACGAGGCGTTGCCGCAGACCTCGCCGCCGAACGGCCAGAATGCGCCGATCGAACCGAACACGCAGAATACACAGCACGCCCGAAACGACCAGACCCAGCCGGCCGGCGGGCCAGCTTCCGGAAGTCCGGCAAAACTGTCGACCAACGCCGGCGGCGTGGCGCAGGCCGGCGCGATAGAAGGCATCGACCCGGCGTCGACGCAAACCGTCAACACCGGTACGGGCAACGACAAGACCTTCAACGTCACCAACAACACGAACCGGCCCGAGTCGTTCACGTACTCGGTGCAAGGCCAGAACAAGGCGACCCTCACGCTCGCGCCGGGCCAGACCGGTACGTTCGTCGGCGGCTCGCACGACATCGGCGTGCGGATCTCGCCGTCCGACGCGAGCGGCAATACGCATCCGAACGAGGTGCTGTATGAAGACGGCGGGGCCGACAACGGTCAGGCGTCCGGTGCCGGCAATCCGGACGTCAGCAAGGTCGACGGCAACAAGGATTTCGCCGGCAACGACGAGAACATGACCGTGACGCTGTCCGACGGGCGCACGGCCGGCGACGGCGACGCGATCCGCCCGTACCTGTACTCGACCGACGATGCTGCCGCGATGGGCCTCGCGGGCGACCCGAGCAAGACGGTCAATATCGTGATGTCGGACGCCGCGAAGGCTTGATGACGCACGGCGAGCGCCGCACCGGCGCACGCCTCGCCGGGCCGCGGTCAGAAATGAATGATCCGCGGCGTCAGCAGGAACACGCGTTCCATGTGCTTGTGCGATCGATCGGTATTCCGGAACAGCGCGCCGACCAGCGGAATCCGCGACAGCCACGGCACCCGCGCGACGCCGTTCGAATCCTTGTCGGTACTGTAGCCGGCGATCAGCAGGCTCTCCCCTTCGCCGACGAATGCCTGCGTGTTGATCTCGCTGCTCGTGATCACCGGCAGCGTATCGACGAGGTCGCCCGTGAGCTGGCCGTCCTCGATGTGCACGTCGAGCTTGATCCGTGTCGCACCGTTGTCCTGCACGACCATCGGCAGCACGCGCAGCGACGTGCCGGTCGACACCGAATACAGGTCGCCGGACGTATAGCCCTGCACGCGCACGAAGAAGCGCGTCTTGTTGTCCATCACGGCCTCGACGTTGTCGAGCGTCGCGACCTTCGGGCTCGAATCGATCTTCGCCTCCGACGTCGATTCCAGCGCGGTGATCCGCGCGAGCAGGTAGCGCCCGGCATTGCCGAGCACCGCGGTGATCGCACCGCCGACAGGCGTGGCCGCGACGGACGTGGTGCCGTCGGCCAGCGTCGTCACGCCGAAATTCGGGTTGATATTGCCGTTGTAGCCGTTCTGCTGCATCGTGCCCGAGCCGGTCTGCAGGTCGACATGGCTGTTGTGCGCGCGCCAGTCCACGCCGATCTGCCGCAGCAGGTCGTCGTCGATCTCGATGATGTGCGCCTCGATCTCGATCAGGTTCGGGCGCGCGTCGAGCTTCTCGATCAGCGGCGCATAGAGCCCGATGCGTTGCGGCGTGTCGCGGATCAGCACCGAGTTGGTGGTCGGATCGGCTTCCACCACCGGCAGGCTCCGGTCGCCCGGCCCCGGGTCGGCCGCCATCGCGCTTCCCGCCCCGCCCTGCGACGCATCCGTGACCGCGCCGTTCCTCGCGCCACCGGACTGGCCGCCGCCGAGCAGGCCGCTCACCAGGCTGCGCGACGTATCGCCGCCCGCCATGCCAGGCGGCAGCGGCGGCACCGGCGAGCCGCCCGTGGTGCCGCCGCTCGCATCGGTCATCGGCGAGAGCCGCTCCAGGCCGCCGATCGCCGGCGCGGCATTGCTGCCGCCCGCGCCGGACTGCTTCGAATGATAGAGATTCGACACGACCGTCGCGACGCCCGGCACGACCACGTTCTTGCCGTCGAGCTGCACCTTGTGGTCGGCCGCCCACGCGCTGCTCAGCTTGAACGCGCGCACCACCGTGCCGTTCGAGCGCTGCATGTTCTCGTCGAGATGCTTCGCGACGCCGGCCACCATCTGCACGTATTGCGGCGGCCCGCTGATGATCACGGTGCGCGCGCTGCTGTCGTAGGTCAGCGGATAGCGCTTGTCGTCGAGCCGCATGCCGCGCAGCGTAGTGTTGAGATCGTTGATCGATGCGTTGTCGAGCCGGACGATCTGCCGCGTGACGTCGTTCGCATTACTGATCGACATGACGCTGCCGTCGTAGAACCACACGAAGCCGAACGTCGCGGCGAGCGTGTCGAGGATCCGTTGCGGCGGCATGTCGAAGCGGCCGGTCACGGTGCCCTGGACGTTGTCGGCGATCGATGCCGTCACGCCCTGGCTCGCGAGCAGGTCGCGCAATACGTCCTTCAGGTCCTTGCCTTCGGCCGTCACGTGGGCGACGCTGCTGCGCCAGCGCACCGCGTCCGCGTGCGCGGCCGCCGTCGCGCCCATGCCGATTACCCACACGGCCCACGCCGCGCAAAATATCGCCTTCGATCTCATCGCTGTCGCACACCCGTTACGGAAGGAAAAATCGGTTCGTTATCGTTCGAGCGTGTGCGATGGCGCTTCGTCGAACTGCTTTCGATAGCCGTTGATCAGCGTCGAGCGGTTCTGCACGCCCCAGCGGCTCGCGGTGGCCAGCACGCCGCCGTCGGACGCCGAGCCGTCCACGAGCTCGGCACGGATCCGCTCCATCCGCTGCCGGCGGATCAGCTCGGTCGGCGACATGTTCAGGAATTTCTTGAACGCGCTTTGCAGCGCCCGCTCGGTCACGCCGACTTCCGCGGCGATGTCGCGCACGGACAGGTCGGCGTGCTCGAGGTTCTCGAGCAGGAAGCTGTATGCGCGCCGATAGCGGGCCGGCAGGCGTGCGCCGATGTCGTCGAGCTGCGACGTCTCGCGGATCTTGCGTTCGAGGAACGGCACGCGGGCCGACAGCGCTTCGCGCAGGCACTCCATCGAGGTCAGCGCATAGCGGCTGTAGAACTGCTGTGCCTCTTTCAGCCGCCCCTGCGCCTGGCGGGTCTTGGCCACGCAGTACAGGTATTCGATCTGCCGGTGGCCGGCCACGCCGGACTGCGCGGCGCCGTACAGCGGCTCGAGGATCATGTCGGCGACCTGCGCCGCATCGCACGCGAGCATCGCGAGCGCGATCTCGAGCCGCAGCGTCCGCTGGTAGTCGCGCAGGTTGTGGTCGCGCGCCCAGTTCACATGCTTGAGCAACCCGTCGACCGCATTCCGGTCGGCACCGGTCGCGCTGCGCAACTGGCACAGGTAGTCGACGCGGGCGCGCAGCACGGGAAGATGCACGCTCGCGAGGTCGATCCTGCTTTGGGCGCTGTCGAGGTACTCGTGCAGCGACGCCCGCGCTGCGCGGCCGTGCATCGAGCCGGACTGCCAGTAGACGTGATCCTGCAGCGACGCCGACGAGCGCAGCGCGCACTGCATTGCAATGTCGAGCTTCAGCGCCGCGAGCAGCTCGTGCCATGCCGGCAGGGTCGATTCCGACGCCTCGCGGGCCAGTTCGCGCAGTTCGTCGAGTTCGCCGAGCGCTTCGCTGACGCGCCCCAGTTCATGGAGCACGCAGACGATGCCGACGCGGACTTCGAGCACGCGATCGATCGGGATGTCGTCCTCGTCGGCGGCGCGGCCGAAGCAGGCCAGCGCGGTGTTGAGCCGGTAGCGGAAGAATGCCTGCCACGCGGTGTTGCGGCAGGACTCGGCGCGCATCGCCTGCCGCGACGCATGGCTGAGGCGCTGGGCGGTGCGATAGGCCTCCTCGGCTTCCACGTCGCCGCCGGTCAGCAACTGCATGTCGGCGTGCAGTTGCAGCGCGTGGGGCGGATTGCGCGGCGCATCGGCCTCGTCCGCCCAGCGACTGGCCAACTGGCGGGCGACGCCGATGTCGCCGTTGAACAGCATGGTGCCAAAACGTTCCCGCCCATTGGCGAAATCCGGGGTTCCCAGATACGCGGCAAGCGGGAAATAAAGTGTCGAGAACATAGCTGACTCCAGTGCGTGCCGGCTTGTCAGGCCGCCTTGGAGAACAGCGTAGCGGAATGAAATATGAAGAAACTCAATTAATCTAATCTTTCGCGTGATTTTGAGAAAGATTGAGTTTGAAATGAATTAGTAAACTAATGTTTATCTGCGTTCCCATGATTTGAGAAAATTCCATTCCACTGAGCTTCGAGGGAATTCAGGGCCAGTTGGCCATGCACCTGGTCGACGAACAAGCCGATGAAGATCGCCAGCATCGCGATCGCGACCGCGGCCTTGACCGGCTGGCTCAGGCTGGAAATATCCAGCTTCGACGCGGATTTCGACACGAAGCCGAACGCGACGTCGACCAGCACCAGGATGAACAGCAGCGGCGCGGCGAGCTTCGCGATCGACTGCATCAGCGTATCCGTCTGCCGCAGCACGAAAGATTCCACGATGTCGCCGGCGATCGGCGCGCCTTTCGCGACCGGCCACCAGCCGTACGATTCGTAGAGCGTGCCGAGCAGGAACGTCATCCCGCCGAGCGCCCAGAACGCCATGATCGCGACCTGCTGCAGCAACGTGCCGACCGGCGTGCTCTGCTCCTGGCTGGCCGGATTGGTGATCTGGATGTTGTTGTGGCCGGTCAGGTCGTCGATGTAGACGCCCACGCTTTCCGCGACCCAGAACACGGTCGACGCCGCATAGCCGAGCACCAGCCCGATGGCTGCCTCGCGCAGCATCACTTCGGCGAGGAACAGGCCGTGCAGCGATTCGATGAACGCGATCGGCTGGCCCATCGCGACGTACGCGCTGAACACGATCGCGATCGCGTTGCGCACGGTGCCCTGGATCACGCCGTCCGCGGTCGGCGGAAACACGAACATCAGCACGAACAGCCGCAGCGAGCAGACGCCGGTGACCGTCAGGTAGCCGATGAAGAGGCCATGCAGGCCGACGAGCGGTTCGAGCGTCTGGATCATCCGGTGTCATCCCTGGGCGGCACGCGCCCGGATGAACCGGGACGTGGCGATTTCCTCGTTTTCTTCGTCCTGCGCGTCCTCGCGCGCGAGATCGAGCGCCCGGCGGATGGCCGCGATCCGTTCGCTGCACTGGTCGATCCGCTGCGTATTGCGTGCGATGTCGCGCTGGATCCGTGCGATCTCATTCTCGACGCCGTCGATCAGGCCGTCGAGCTGCGACAGTTCCGCGACCATCGCGCGCCTGCGATCGGTCACGACGCCGATGTACCGCACGCACTGGTTGAACGCGTCGATCGAAAAGCCTTCACTGCCGCCCGTCATCTGCGCGACGCGCGCCTGGTAGCCGTCGATCACCCGGGTTTCGCCGTCGATCTGCTCGACCTTCGCCGCGCGGCGTGCGAGCAATCCCGCGCGTTCGTCGTGGCGCGCGGCGAGTTCGCCGCGCCACGTGTCGATCTCGCGCGTGCGGCGCGCGTTCGCGTGCGCGAGCGCGGCGATGCGATGGCGGTTGGCGTCCGCCATCAGCCAGCGGTCAGCGCATGCAGCCGCGCCTCGGTGTCGGCCAGCGCGACGATTTCGTCGGTGCGCTGCGACAGGAACGCCTTGATCGCGTCGTGCCGTGCGATCGCCTCGTCGGCGAGCGCATTCGCCCCCGGCTTGTATTCGCCGATCTGCAGCAGCATCTCGATCTCGCGGTACTTCGCCATCAACGCGCGCACCCGCGCGGCCGCGTCGACATACGGCGCGGGCATCACCTGCGACATCACGCGCGACAGGCTGCCCAGCACGTCGATGGCCGGATACTGGTTGCGCGCGGCGATGTCGCGCGACAGGATCATGTGCCCGTCGAGAATCCCGCGCACTTCCTCCGCGATCGGATCGCTGCCGCTCTCGTCTTCGGCGAGCACCGTGTAGAGCGCCGTGATCGAGCCCGTCGCGCCCATCCCGGCACGCTCCAGCAGGCGCGGCAGTTCCGCGAAGATGGACGGCGGGAAGCCGCGCCGGGCCGGCGGCTCGCCGGCGGCCAGCCCGATTTCGCGCCCGGCGCGCGCGAAGCGCGTGAGCGAGTCCATCATCAGCAGCACGCGCAGCCCGCGATCGCGGAAGTATTCGGCGATCGCCGTCGCCACGTAGGCCGCCTTCGCACGCTCCATCGACGAACGATCGGACGTCGCGCAGACGACGACCGAGCGCGCCATGCCGGCCGGCCCGAGAATCAGCTCGACGAATTCACGCACCTCGCGGCCGCGTTCGCCGATCAGCGCGATCACGTTGATGTCGCAGTCGGTGCCGCGCGCGAACATGCCGAGCAGCGTGCTCTTGCCGACGCCCGCCGGCGCGAAGATGCCCATCCGCTGCCCTTCCGCGAGCGTCATCATTCCGTCCACGACGCGCACGCCGGTTGCCATCGGGGTCTCGATCATGCGCCGGCTCATCGGCTCGGGCGGCGACGCGAACACCGGCTGCAGCGTGTCGGATTCGATGTCGGGGCCGCCGTCGACGGGATTGCCGAGACTGTCGATCACGCGCCCGAGCAGCATGTCGCCGACCTTGACGGCGAGCGACCGGCCGAGCCCGACGACCTGGGTCGAGCGCGAGATGTCCGTGAGTCGCGAGAACGGCGACAGCAGCGCGCAGTCGCGCGTGAAGCCGATCACTTCCGCATGCTGGAGCAGCGCGCCGGCCGGCGTGCGCAGTTCGCACAGCTCGCCCAACGACACGTCGAGGCCGCCGACCTTGACGAGCGTGCCGATCACCTCGATCACCTTGCCGGTGCGCAGCACGCCCGGCCTCGCGAGGATCTCGCGCTCGATCTCGTCGGTCAGGCGCTCGAAGCCGAGCGTCCGGTCGAACCAGCCGTCCTTCATCCCGACACCTCGGCCGTCGCGGCATCGCCGCTTGCCGCTTCGTCATCGTCCGTGCCGGCCTGGTCGAGATGGATCGAGCGCTTCAGCGCACGGGCGACGGCGCTGCGCATGGCCCGCAACTGGGTGTTCAGGCTCGCATCGACCGAGCCGAAATCGGTCTCGCAGACACATGCGCCCGGCTCGAGTTGCCGGTCGGCCACGATCGACACCGGAATCGGCCGGCCGAGCTCGCGCCATTTCGCCGCGAGCTGGTCGAATGCGGCGCGCGCCGCGTCGTAATCCTGCGGATTCACCGCGACGCGCAGGTAGGTGGAGTTGTCGATGATCCGGTCGACGGTCGACAGCGCGCGCTCGAACAGCGCTTCGCGATCCATGCTCTGCACGATGCTCTCGACCGCCGACGCGATGATGTCCGCCAGCCGTTCGCGCATGCGGACCTGCAGGCGGCTCTGCGCATCGGTCGCGTCGGCGAGCCGCTCCATCCATTCCGACAGCGCACGGTTCGAGCCCTCGCGGTAGCCGCGCTGTTCGGCCGTTTCGTAGGTGTCGCGCGCGGCGTCGAGCAGCAGTTCGGCCTGTTCCTCGCCCGCCGCGACGATCGCGGCGGCCTCGGCCTGTGCCGCCTCGAGCACCCGCGCGCGATCCGCGTCGAGCTGCGCGTAGGCTTCGGCGATCGACAGCAGATGGCCGAACGTCTCGCGCCGGACCACGTCGCCGTGCACGCCGAACCGTACCGCCGGCGCGCCCTCGCCGCCGTCGTCGGTGCCGGCCGTCAGCCGGCTGCTGTTCAGCCAAATAACCATGCCCACTCCCGAAGCAATTCAGGCAGACGACGAAACAGCCGGGCCGTGCCCGCTTCGTCGTGCTGCGTCGGCAACGCGTTGAGCCATGCAGGCACGTCGATCAGGCGCGGCAACGCGAGCCGCGACAGCGGAAACGGCAGTCCGGCCGCGCCTTTCAGGTCGCGCAGCACCAGCAGCATCCCTTCGATCGCGAGCGCCTGCGCATCGAGCGACGCGAGCGGCGGCATCGCGACGGCGGCGAGACGGGCCGCGTCGTTTGCGCTGTCGGTGTTCGGCCCGCTCATCAGCACGTCCACGTCGAGCCCCGTCCAGTCGGCGAGCCGCCGTTGCGCATGGCGGTCGATCAGCCGCCGCACCTCGCCGCGGCGCAGCAGCAGCGCGCGCATCCGCCAGATCCGCAGCGTCAGCGGCGCGGGCGCGACGTCGAGCAGGCACGCGTTCGGTTGCGGCGCGACGGCCGAGCCGACGCGGACGAAGCCGCCCTGCGACAGGTCGGCGAACGCCGGCGGCGTCACGCCCAGCGCGCGCACCAGTGCGCGCGAGCATCTGACGACGGAGCCGGCCGGCGCACCGGCGAGCAGCGACCGCCAGTCCTGCAGCCGTGCTTCGGGCACGCCGAGCGACGCGGCGATCCACGACGGGTCGACCCAGTCGGCGACGCCGTCGACGTTGTCGCGATAGCGGTCGAGCGCCGTCGCGACGCGCACGGCCGGCACGCCGGCGCCGAGCCCGGCGGGCGCTGCGAGTCCTGCCATCGCCTACGGCTCCTTGCGGGCCGGCCGGAACCGCCCGGCGAATGCGTCGAGCCAGCCCTGCAGCGACGGCGCGCCGCTGTTCGCGCCGCGTTTCGCGCCGAACCGGTACGCGGCAAAGCCGGCGCCCGCGAGGAGCGCCGCGAGCGCGGCGCCGAGCACGACCATCCACCACGGGTTCGACGCGGGCGGCGGGGTTTTCGACAGTTCGACCGGATCGGCGGCGACCGTCGTGACGCTCACGTGGTCGTAGGTCAGCCCTTCGACGCTGTGCATCACGAGCGTCTTGATCTGCGGGATCAGCGTGTTGATGTCCGCGTCCGGCCGGTACTTGATGAACACGGCGGCGGACGACGGCTTGATCTCCTGCGCGAGCGGGTCGTTGTTCGGCAGCACGATCTGCACGCGCGCGACCAGCACGCCGTCGATCTTCGACAGCGTCGACGACAGTTCCTGCGAGATGCCGTACACGAAGCGCACGCGCTCCTCGGTCGGCGTCGACACGAGGCCGTCCTTCTTGAACAGCTCGCCGAGATCGTTGAACTTGCTGTGCGGCAGCCCGCGCGAACGCAGCACCTCCATCGCACGCACGACCTGCGCGTCGTCGACGTCGAGCGTCCAGTTCTTGCCGCCGTCCGGGCTCGTCTTGCTCGCGGACACGCCCTGCTCCAGCAGCGCGACCAGCATCTCGTTCGCATCCTGCTCGGTGAGACTGCCGTACAGTTCCTTCTTGCATCCGCCGAGCAGCGCGATGTACAGCGCGACGACCGCAATGCGTGCCGCGCGACGATTCGACTTCATGGGATTGCCACCCGCCCTTCGGGCACTGCCGTTCGCGACGTTCCGCTCCGCACGCCGGCGGACCACGGGACTCATTGGTTCTTCATCAGCGTCTGCACCGACGACTTCGACGATTCCGCCAGGCTCATCTTGACCTGCATGTTCATCTGCATGCTGGTCATCTCGTACATCATCTGGATGGTGCGGTGGGTCATCTCCGTCATCGACATGCCCGGCAGGTCGGCCGTCAGCTTGCCGACATCCTCGATCGTGTGCCGGAACTGCACGTCCTGCGCCTCGATGGCTTTCGACACCGACGACGACAGATGGCTGCCCGCGTGCTCGGGCGGCGCCATCGGCGCGCGCGCCATCAGCGCCGTGAACTTGTCGCCCAGTTCGGTCGTCGCGGGGGCGGCGGTCGCGGGCGTCGCCGCCGTTGCGTCGAGGGCGGCCGGTGCGAGCTGGCTGACGGGATCGATGGACATGCCGGTGCCTCCCGATCACGCGCGCAGGAATGCGCCGCCGTGGAACATCTCGGCCGCCGGCGCGGAGTCGTGCCGTGCGGTGTGCTCCGGCTCGTCGGCGCTGGCGCCGGCTTCCTCGAGCGATGCCGGCGCGACGAACGGCTGGCCCGGACGATGCTCGCGGATCGCGCGATCGACCTCGTCCTTCACTTCGAGCGCCCGCACCAGCGCGCGCGTGTCCTTGTTGTCCGGGTCGTCCGCGAGCGCCTCGGTCGCGATCTGCCGCCACGACGGATCGCCCATCGACGACAGCGAGAACGCGAGCAGCGCCTTCGCATAGCCGAACTTCGGGCGCATCTCGATCACCCGCAGCAGCACCTGGTTCGCTTCCTGCCACTGCCCCTTCGCCATGCGAAGGAGGCCGTCGAGCGCATCGATCTCGACCACGCGCGGGCGCAGCAGCCGCAACGCGTCGATCACCTGCTCGATGTCGAACAGGTCGACGTGCGTGTTCGGAAAATTGTCCAGCAGCGCCACGGAGACGGTCTCGATCAGCCCGCCAATGAATTCGGGGCTGCAGTTCAGGTACTCGGGCGTGTCTACGGTCATGGCAACGCACTCCTGCGAAGAAAGGGAAACGGGCCGGCCGGTCGTGCAGCGGGCGGCGCGCCGTCGGATGCATGCCGACGCCTGCCAACATAGCAATTCCGCCCGGCCCCGCCGCCGCGCATGCGAAGCCAGCACGCACGAGGCGAAGCGCGCCCGGCGAGCCGCCTCGGCCGGCCGCTCGCTTCGGCATGCGCCGCGCCGCTTCGCATCGCGCCCGCCTGCCGCGCACGGCGGGCGCTAAGGTCGTCGCAGCGGCGCGAATGCGCGCCCCTTTTGATCCGATCCGGCCGAGATGTGCCGCGGGCCTATCCATGAGCGACGAAAAGACCGAACAGCCCACCGACAAGAAACTCGAGGACGCGCGCAAGGACGGCGAGGTGTCGCGCAGCACCGACTTCTCGGACGCGCTGTCGATGGCCGGTGCGCTGATCGCGCTGGTCGCGACGGTGCCGCTGTTTCGCGACGGGCTGCACGAGCTCGTGTCGATCCCGCTCACGTTCGTCGGGCAGGACCGCACGCTGGAGCGCATGCACGCCGACCTGTTCCGGCTCGGCGGCACCGCGCTGAAGCTGATCGTGCCGTGCGTGTTCGCGGCCGCGCTGGCGTCGACGGCCGGCTCCGTCGCGCAGGCCGGCTTCCGCATCGCGACCAAGCCGGTCACGCCGAACCTGCAGACGGTGAATCCGGCGAGCGGCATCAAGCGGATCTTTTCCGCGAAGAGCCTGATCGACTGCGCGAAGATGGTCGTGAAGGCGATCATCCTCGGCTGGGTGATGTGGCAGTCGATCAAGTGGCTGTTCCCGCTCGTGGTCGGGTCGATCTACCAGCCGCTCGGCGGGCTGTCGCTGATGTTCTGGGACATGCTGGCGAAGCTCGGCGCGATCTCGGTCGGCATTTTCCTGCTGGTCGGCGCCGTCGATATCAAGCTGCAGCGCTTCCTGTTCATCAAGAAGATGAAGATGAGCAAGGACGAGGTGAAGCGCGAGCACAAGGAACAGGAAGGCAGCCCCGAACTCAAGGGCGAGCGCCGCCGCCTCGCGCGCGAGCTGGCGAGCACGCCGCCGAAGCCGCGCGTGGGCCTGGCCAACGTGCTGGTCGTCAATCCGACCCACTTCGCGGTCGCGGTGCGCTATGCGCCCGACGAACACCCGCTGCCGGTCGTGATCGCGAAAGGCATGGACGCCGACGCGGCCTCGCTGCGGCGTGCGGCACGCGACGCCGGCGTGCCGATCATCGGCAACCCGCCCGTTGCGCGTGCGCTGTACAAGGTCACGCTGAACCAGCCGATCCCGGAAGAGCTGTTCGAGACGGTCGCCGCGATCCTGCGCTGGGTCGACGCGATCGGCTCGCCCTCCACCCCATCCCTTCACTGAGCGATCCGATGTTCAAGGCCCTCAAGTTCCCGGCAGGCGGCGAAATCGGCATCGCACTGCTCGTGACCGCGATCATCTCGCTGATGATCCTGCCGCTGCCGCCCGAGCTGATCGACATCCTGCTCGCGATCAACATCACGATCAGCGTCACGCTGCTGATGGTCACGATGTACGTGCCGGACATCGTGTCGCTGTCCGCCTTTCCGTCGCTGCTGCTGTTCACGACGCTCTACCGGCTCTCGCTGAACATTGCGTCCACCAAGTCGATCCTGCTGCATGCCGAGGCCGGCAACATCATCGACAGCTTCGGCAAGCTGGTGGTGGGCGGCAACCTCGTCGTCGGGCTGGTCGTGTTCATCATCATCACGACCGTGCAGTTCATCGTAATCGCGAAAGGCTCGGAGCGCGTGGCCGAGGTCGGCGCGCGCTTCACGCTCGATGCGATGCCCGGCAAGCAGATGAGCATCGACGCCGACCTGCGCGCGAACCTGCTGAGCCCGGAAGAAGCTCGCCACCGCCGCGCGACGCTGGCCATCGAGAGCCAGCTGCACGGCGGGATGGACGGCGCGATGAAGTTCGTGAAAGGCGATGCGATCGCCGGCCTCCTGATCACGACCATCAACATCGTCGCGGGCATCGCGGTCGGTGTCGCCTATCACGGGATGAGCGCGGGCGAGGCGGCGAACCGCTTCTCGGTGCTGTCGGTCGGCGATGCGATGGTGTCGCAGATTCCGTCGCTGCTGCTGTCGGTCGCGGCCGGCGTGATGATCACGCGCGTCGCGGACGAGCGCAGCCACAAGCCGCGCTCGCTCGGCGAGGAAATCGGCCGCCAGCTCGGCTCGAGTTCGCGCGCGCTGTATTTCGCCGCGCTGCTGCTGCTCGGCTTCGCGCTGGTGCCGGGCTTCCCCGTCGTGCTGTTCCTGCTGCTGTCGGCGATCCTCGCGTTCATCGCGTACAAGCTGAACGACCGGCAATCGGCGCACGCGCCGGCCCAGGACGGCTTGCAGGCGATGCAGCGCTCGGGTGCGAAGGCCGATACGCCCGCGATCATGACGCGCGCGCCGCAGTTCGCCTGCCCGATCGGCGTGCGGGTCGCCCCCGACCTGATGCAACGGCTGGTGCTGCCCGTGCTCGACAAGTCGTTCGGCGCGGAGCGCGCGCGGCTGCAGGAGGAACTGGGGCTGCCGTTTCCCGGCATCACGATGTGGACCCATGCGGGCCTGCCGGCGATGCATGCGGAAATCCTGATCCACGACGTGCCGCACCTGCTGGTCGAGCTGCCGGCCGGCATGGTCATGCTGCCGGAGCCCGAGCGCGTCGCGACGGGCACGCCGCTGTCGCCCGAGGACGTGCAGCAGCGCGATGCGCTGGTCGCGAAGGGCGAACCGCGCCCGCCGATCGATCCCGGCGGCCGGCCGACCCACTGGGTCGACGCGCGCGAGGCGCCGGCGCGCATTCCGGCATGGGGCGCCGAGCAGGTCATCGCGCACGCGTCGGTCGCGCTGATGCGCCACCATGCGACGCAGTTCCTCGGCATCCAGGAGGTGCAATGGATCCTGGAGCAACTGGGCGAGGATCACCCGGGGCTCGTCGCGGAAGTCCAGAAGGTGCTGCCGCCGCAGCGGATCGCCGACGTGCTGCGACGCCTGCTCGAGGAACAGATCTCGATCCGCAACGTGCGGACCATCATGGAAAGCCTGATCGCGTGGGGGCCGAAGGAAAAGGACATGCTGATGCTCACCGAGTACGTGCGCGGCGACCTGTCGCGCTTCCTCGCGCATCGTGCGACGCGTGGCCGGCGCACGCTGCCCGCCGTGCTGCTCGACCTGCCGATCGAACAGCATATCCGGCAGGCGATCAAGCAGACGCCGACGGGCAATTTCCTGGCGCTCGCGCCGGACGAGATCGGCCTGCTGATCGACAAGATCCAGGCGGTCGTCGGGCCGCAGCCGACCGACGGCATCGCGCTCGTCACGTCGATGGACATCCGCCGTTACGTGCGCCGGATGATCGAGGCGAAGCTGGGCTGGCTGCCGGTGTACTCGTACCAGGAACTGGGCGAGCACGTCGACCTGCGCCCGATCGGCCGCATCACCGTCTGACGCCGCGCCGTGTCACGCATCGACAGCCGCGACGCGCGAGCGCTGCCGCCCCCGGACGACGCGAGCCCGCGGTCCGCGCGCGGCGCGCGCCGGTTCGACTACGCGGCGCTGCTTGCCGCGCGCCGGACCGTGGTGCGACCGGTGTCCGATGCGCCGCCCGCGTCGCGCCACCAGGACGATCCGTCCGCGGAACCCGATCCGTCGTCCGCGCGTGCGGAGCATTTTCCGCTGATCTCGAACGAGCGCGACACGCCTGCGCCGGACCCGGCGCCGACGTCCGCCGAGCTGGCCGAATCCCGGACCATCGCCGCGCGCATCGCGAGCGCCGCCGCGCCGATCGCGACGGTCACGCTGCAGGAACAGCGCGATCACCTCGGGCTGCTCGGCGTGCTGTCGCGCGAGATCGCGGCGTTCTGCGGCGATCCGGCCGTCGCGGCCGGCGGGCAATGGGAAGCCCATGTCGTGCTGAACGACCGGATCCTGGCGTCCACCGAGCTGCACGTGTCGCTTTCGCATTTCGACCTGCAGCTTCGGTTCGATACGCAGGATCGCGAAGCACGGCAGTTACTCTTGGCCCACAGCGTCGCGCTCGAGCAGGAACTCGACACGATGCTGCGGGCATGGGGGCAGCCGCGGACCGTCCGTCTCACGGTGTGGTAGCCGGCCCCGCGTGAATTGCCTCGAGCGCGGCGCCCGGCGGGCGGCCTGCGCGGGCCAACGGCGGCATTTTCCGGCTACGGATGAAACTGATTCGGCATTCGATCACTCCCGGCGGCGCAGCGTGCGCGCCGCTCGTCCCGCCACCGCTCGACGCGGCGAGCGCGCACGCGTCGCGCCGGCTGTTCGATGCGCGCCTGCCGGTGTTCCTGCGCGACACGCTCGGCGTGCGCGATTTTCAGTGCCGCTTCGCGACCGGCGCGCCGGACTACGCCGACCCGGCCATCGCGGAGCTGCGGATCGACACGCCGGCCGGCCCGGTGAGCGCGCACCTGCTGCTCGATCTCGAACGCTATCCCGCGCTGTCGGTTTGCGCGTGGTCCGAAGCCCAGGCCGCCGAGCAGCGCACGAGCCCCGAGCTGACGCTGCGCAACGCCGTCGCGAACGTGCTGTGCGGGCCGCTGCTGGGCTGTCTCGACAGGCTCGGCCTGACCGGTGCGCAGGTCGTCGCGGTCAGGCGCGGCACGGGGCCGGCGCCGCGTCCGCACAGCGTGAGCGTCGCGCTGTCGCTCACGCTGCGCGACCAGCGGCACGACGCGCTCGTGCAGCTGCCGGGCCGCTGCATCGAGTGGCTGGATACGTGCCTGGCGCGCACCGCACGCGCCGGATGGTTCGACGCATCGCTGCGCTTGCCCGGCAGTCTCGTGCTCGGCGTGAAGGCGCTGTCGGTCGACACGCTGCAGAGCCTGCGCGGCGGCGACATCCTGCTGCGGGTGGCCGATCCGTCGCTGGACGCCGCGTGGCTGCATGGCGCCGGCGCACGTGCGGACACCGCGCCGCATCCCGTCGCCTTCGCGACCTGGGGCAGCGCGGGTCTCGCGCACGGCCGGGCAGCGGTGGCCGTGCAATCCCGAACGATCACTTTGTTGAAGGAACCCGTGATGACGGAAACCACCGTCCTGGACACACCGGAAGCCGGGCTCGACGCGCCCGATGCCGAACGCGCCGTCGAAGTGGGCGAACTCGAGCTGCCGGTGCAGTTCGTCGCCGATACCGTTGCGCTGACGATCGACGAGGTGTCGTCGCTCGCACCCGGCTACGTGATCGAGCTGCCGACCGCGATCGCCGACCTGACGCTCAAGCTCGTCGCGCACGGCCAGGTGATCGGCTACGGCGAGCTGGTCGGGATCGGCGAGCACGTCGGCATCCGCATTCTCCGCATGGCGCACGAGCATGGTTCAGTACAGTGACCTGTCCGGCTTGCTGCTGATCGTCGTCGCGATCGGCCTGCTGCCGTTCGTCGCGATGGTCGTGACCTCGTATGCGAAGGTGGTCGTCGTGCTCGGCCTGCTGCGCAACGCGCTCGGCGTGCAGCAGGTGCCGCCCAACATGGTGCTCAACGGCATCGCGATCCTCGTGTCGGTGTACGTGATGGCGCCCATCGGCATGATGGCGGCGAAGACGCTGAGCGGCCAGACGATCTCGCCGCAATCGTCGCAGGCCGTGATCCAGGCGGCCGACGCGGCGCGCGAGCCGTTCCGGCAGTTCCTGATCAAGCACACGCAGGAGCGCGAGAAGCGCTTCTTCATCCGCTCGGCGTCGATCGTGTGGCCGCAGGAGGAAGCGCAGGCGCTGAAGGAAACCGACCTGATCGTGCTCGCGCCGGCCTTCACGCTCACCGAGCTCACCGATGCATTCAAGATCGGCTTCCTGCTCTATGTGACCTTCATCGTGATCGACCTGATCATCGCGAACGTGCTGCTGTCGATGGGGCTCAACCAGGTATCGCCGACCAACGTCGCGATCCCGTTCAAGCTGCTGCTGTTCGTCGTGATGGACGGATGGTCGGCGCTGATCCACGGGCTCGTGCTGACCTACAAGTGACCGGAGCCGCCATGGACGTCGATTCGCTGGTTCACGCCGCCACCCAGGGCATGCTGCTGTGCCTGACGGTGTCGTTGCCGTTCGTGATCGCGGCCGCCGCGGTCGGGCTCGCCGTGTCGTTCGTGCAGGCGATCACGTCGCTGCAGGACCAGGCGCTGCCGTTCGCGGTCAAGCTGATCGCCGTGACGATCGTGCTGGTGATCGCCGCACCGTTGTCCTGCGCGGCGATCCTGCATTTCGCGAACGAGATGATGCGAACGGCGTTTCCCAACTGACGCGAGGCCCGGATGACACGTATCGGCCCCCACTCCGCCGCGCTCGCCCAGCAAGCGGCGGCCGCGCACAAGAAATCGGCGAAGCCGTCGCGCGCGAAGCCGGCCGGACAATTCGCGACGCTGTATCGCGGCACGCGCTTCGCGCACGGCGGCATGCAGGCCCAGCAGAATGCGGTGCAGGCGCAGCGCGCGAAAAAGATGGCCGCGCGGCTCGCGCGCCGGCGCCGCACCGCACGCGGCAAGCGCGGCGCCGGGGCGAGCGACGGTGCGGACGGTGCCGACGCCGCCAGCGAACCGCCTGAACTCGAGGTCGGCGGCGACGAGCAGGGCCGCCAGGGCGGACACGGCGGCGGGCGCGGCAACCAGGGCGACGACCAGGACGACGCGAACGAAACGGAACGCGTCACCACGACCACGGCCACGTTCAGGACGGGCCGCCGGCCCCAGGCCGCACCGGTCGCGTCGCAGCATGCGGCGGAATTGCCGCCCGCCCCTGCGACCGGCCTCGATCCGCATGCGCTGCGCGACGCGTGCGCCCACGAGTTGCTCGCGTTGCAACGCACGTTCGCCGCGCAGCCGGGCGCCGGTGTCGCCGCGCAGGTGCAAGCGTGGTCCGTGCGCTGGCTGCACGTGCAGCAGTCGGGCGTCGCGTTGCCCGCGGCCGACCTCGAGATGTTGCGCGCGCAGCCGCCGCAGCGGGACGCAGCGGGCGGCGCCGCGCCGCTGCCGGAAGCGGCGCGCGACTTCAACGTGCTGGCCGGCCTGCTGCTGCGCCAGTTCGACCGCCCGCGCACGCCGCGCCAGTGCGCGCAGGCGCTCGATACGTTGCGCGCGCTGCGGCGCATGCCGTAGCGCGGCGGCGCCCGACGCTTCGTTCGACACGCGAAGTCTTCGCATCCGCGGCCGGCCGCGCGCTTTTAGCCTCTACATTCACAGCGAGACGGACGATTCGCGCCCGTCGTGCACGGCACCGCCGCTTCGGCATACGGACCTGATATCGATTGAACGCTTCGCTCATGAAACAGCTACGGATACTGACGGGATTCCATGCGGGCGCGATGCTGCAGCTCGCGCCGGGTCAGCATCGGGTTCATGGCGGTGCCGATGCGGATATCCGGCTGACGGACTGGACCGGCGCGGACGTGACGCTCGACGTCGATGCGTCCGGCGTCGTGCGCGCGATCTCGCGAGTCGACGCGCCGGACGGTGCACCCGCGGACGCCGCGGCCGAACCGGAAACGGTAATTCTGGTCGACTTCGTGCCGATGCGGTTCGGCGAGACGATCCTGTGCGTGGGCCCCGACGACGTGCCGTGGCCGTCGGACCTCGACCTGCTGTCGACGCTGCTGACCCGGCCGGCCGACGCGCGGGTCGACGCCGAACGGCGCAAGCGGCGCCGCTACTACGGCGCGCTCGTCGCGTGTATCGCGATCGGCATCGTCGCGGGCACCGCCGTGCTGCTGACCACCGCGCCCGACAGCGAGGCCGCGCTGCGGCACGGCGCCGACTACCGGAGCACCCGCATCCAGGACGCGCTCGCGGCCGCGCACATGACCGAGCTGCAGGTGCGCACGGTCGGGAACACGAGCGTCGTGACGGGCATGGTCGCCAACCTGGCCGACGACCAGCTCGTCCGCTCGACGCTCGCGAAGATCGCGTCGAAGGATATCGTGCGCAGCTACGACGTCGCGCAGAACGCGGTGCACAGCATCGAGGATTCGCTCGGCATCGCGGGCGTGCGCGTCAAGTACCTCGGCAACGGCGAATTCGCGATCACCGGCACGGTCGACAGCAAGGACGCGCTCGACAAGGCCGTCACGCGCGTGCGCGCCGACCTCGATTCGAACATCCGGCGGCTGGTCGTGCAGGCGGTCGAGCATCCCGGCCAGGCCGCGCCGGTGACCGGACAGTATTCGGAGATCGTGTCGTCGGACGCGGTGCAGTACACGCAGACGCCCGACGGCGTGAAGCACATCTACGTGACGGATGAGCCGGCCGAGCCGGTGCCGGCATCCGGCGTGCCGGTGGCCTCCGGCCCGGCGGTGCCATCCGTCGACAGCAGCACGATCACGCGCAGCGCGGAGCAGGTGCGCGCCGCACCCCACCCGGCTGCGCCGGACTCCTGACTTTCCACCGACCTCGACAGGACACGCGACATGTACGAGCCGATTACGCCCTACGCCAAGCAGTTCGACAACCTTTCCGCGATCGCCAGGGACCCGAACGCCGCGCCGACGATCGACGGGATCCAGCGCGCGCTCTCCGAGATCGCGGAGAACGTGAACAACGCAGCACCCGGCGCCGACATCGACAACAGGAATCGCGCGACGCTCTACCGTGGCCTGCTGGCGGCCTCGCGCGTGATCCAGCAGATCCGGCACGCGTAGCGCGCCCCGCTTCCGTTCTGTTCCGCTGCGGCCGTGGCCGCTCGAGAACGGTTTATCCGCAGTAACCGTCGTCACTTCACAAGGAGAATCACCATGGCAGGCGCATTGGCAGGTGCAGGTGCAGCAGTCGCGAGCATTGAACAATCCACGGCGGCACAGACCGCGATCACGCAGGCGAGCTCGGCGGCAGCCACCGCCCAGGCATCGAACAACGCTCAGCTGAATGCGGCGACGGCGGCAGCCAACGCCACCAATTCGGCAACCGGTTCGCTCAAGGACATCGCGAAGAACCAGTAACGCGCTTCGCACGCCGCACCGCGGCGCCCCCGCCGGCGCGACAGGCCAGCCCGACCCGGTCATCCGGCGGGCTCCGGCGCGCCGGCCTCTTCTCATTCCCGCTTTCGTCGCGTCGCCCCGCTCATGAACGATCCCCGCTATCTCGAACTCGTGGCCCAGTTCTGCGCGGTCGTCGGTCTTCACGACGTCGGCTACGTGCAGGAAACCGGCTCGGTCGAGGTCGAAGGATTCGAGGTGCGCCTCGAGCACGTCGAGCGCGACCAGGAGGCGATCTACGCGAATTTCCACTTCGGCACCGTCACGGCGGGCCGCACGCTGCACATTTTCCGGCTGATGCTGGAAGCCAACCTGCTGATCTACGCGCAGGACCAGGCGCAGCTCGGCATCGACGCCGACACGGGCTCGATCGTCCTGATCCTGCGGCTGCCGTTCGATCCCGATTTCAGCGGCGCGGATCTCGCGGACCTGCTCGTTCACTATGCCGACCACGGCCGCTACTGGCGGCAGAACATCATCGAGTCGAGCGACGAGATGTTCGAAGGCATCGCGTCGGGCGAATTCTTCTGGCTGCGGGCGTGACCCCGTGACCGGCCGACTCGCGCCGCCCGGACGCGCCGCGCGCAGCGGATCACGGCCCGATGTCCGCGCGCCGGGACAGGCTCAGCGCGCTCCATTCGAGCAGCGCGACGAAGCCGTCCGGTACCGCGATCACGGTCCAGCGGCGGCTCACGTGTGCGATCGTGCCCGGCTCGCAGGCATGCCGTTCGTGCCAGCCGACGGCGCGCCGCACGTAGAGCACGCTGCCGCCGACCTGCGCGATGCATTCGTGCAGCCCGTTGGCCCGGACCTGCGTCATCACGCGATCCACCGGCTGCGTGAAATCGAGCGTGCGGTCGGCCTCCGACGGCTTCGGCCAATGGCTGCCGCCCGCCTGCGGCATGCGCGCGGCCCACAGCGCGTCGAAGCGGTACGCGACCTGCCGCGCGAGCCGGCAGCCGGCCATCTGCACCTTGAGCTGCAGGCTTTCGTGGCATTCGTCGGCGGCGAGCGCGAAGCGCTCCTGCACCAGGATTTCGCCGGTGTCGAACTCCGGCGCGATCCGGTGACAGGTCACGCCCCATTCGCGGTGACCGTCCAGGATCGCGCGCATCAGCGGATACGGGCCGCGCGCCTCCGGCAGCGGCGCAGGATGGAAGTTGATCGCGTGCCGGACGTACGGCGTCCAGTCCGGAATCCGCCAGCCGTATCCGGCGACGACCAGCACGTCGCAGTCGAGATCGCGCAGAGCGCGCAGCGCCGCCTCGTCGATTCGCGACAGGTGCAACGGCAGGCCGTGTCGCGTCGCATGCGACACGATCTCCTCGTTCGAATTCACGCGGTCGTCGGTCACGAAGCTGAACAGCGATACGGGTGTCCAGCCGGCGCTCACGAACGTCTCGAGTACACCGTGAAACAGATCGAATCCCGCGAGTGCGAAGCGCATGCGATATCTCCATCGGAGGAACGGCGGCGCTCGCCGCCGCCCACGCGGCCGGTCATGCGGCGCCGTGCATCCGCCAGCATGTCATGGCGTGCCGCGTCATCCGTGCCGCGCGGCGAACCCGGCGCCACCTGCGCGAAGATATTCCGTGGCGCACATGCCGGTTCGCGCGTTCGCGCCGCGGCGCACGCCGTTGCGCAACACTGACAAGACCGATCGATGACGAGCGATCATCATGCGACTCCCCCCGTTGACCCACCTCGAAACCGAATGGCTGATACTCCGCCCGCTGGTGCCGGGCGATGCGCCCGCGCTCTTCGAGCAGATGCTGAGCGACCCCGAAACGATGAAGTACCTGCCGATCGGGCGTCACGGCGATCTCGCGCAAACCCACGCGTATATCGACGAAGCGCGCCGCGGCTGGCGTGACCGGACGCTGATCCGCTATGCGTGCGAGTGCCGCGCCACCGGGCAGCTCGCGGGCGTGATCGAGCTCACGCCCGACCTGCCGTGCGTGCGCCTGTCGGTGATGATCGCGAAGCGCGGCGGCACGCGGCGCCGGCGCGCCTGCCTGATGGCGCTGCAGGAGTTGCTCGGCTGGCTGCTCGGCCAGCGCGGCGTGCAGCGGATCTATGCGCACTGCGTGACGGGCGGTCCGGCCGGCCACTGCATCGAGCGCCTGGGCTTCCGGTGCGAAGCGGTGCTGAAGCGCCACGAGCCGCAACCGAATCGCGACCTGGACGCGGCGGATTGCCTGCTTTACGTGTTGACCCGGCATGCTTGCCCGGCCGTCCCGGCACCCGATGCCGGGACCTGGCTGCGCGACCTGCTGCGCGAATCGTCCGGCGGCCGCGCACGGCTGTGATGCGGGCGCGGTCGCCCGCCGAGCGGCCTGCGCCGCGCTACGACGCGTCTGCCGGGCTCGACGCCGCAGTCGCGCCGGGCGTCACGTATTGCGCGCACGCGGGGTCTTTCCAGTAGGTTGCCTGGACCAGCCGGTGCGTATCGAATTGCACCTGGTACTGGCACGTCGCGTATTCGCCGGGGCGGCCGGTTCGCAGTTTGAAGAGGTAGTTCCACGCGCGGACGCCGAAGGTGCCTTCGCTGAAATGCGGCTCGTGAATCAGCAGGTACACCTGGTTCTCGGTGATCCCGGGCACGACTTTCCGCAGGTCGCGCACGCTGACTTGCTTGCCGCCGGCGACCCACGCCGTGCCCGGGTCGGGAAACACCGGCGCGCCGTTTGCCGCGGATGGCGAGGTCGCGCTGCAACCCGCCAGCAGCATGCCGCCCAGCCACGCGATCGCCGCGCCCTGCATCGTGTCGATTCTCATGTCGAAGCCGGAAATTCTGAAGGTTGAAAAGGAAGAAAGCACGCCACGCTCATCCGCCGCGCCTCGTGCATCCCGCACGGCAGTACCAGCGGCAGCGCAGGCTGCGACGATGCGGGCAGCTGCCTGCCGGCGCGCGCTGGCGCCGTTCGTCCAGCCATTCGCGCGCCTGCACCACATACCGCACGACGTTCACCACGCCCGCGGCTTCGTTGCCCGACGCGACGGACGACGGATCGCCCGCGTCCGCGCCGGCGCCGCTGCCGATGCCGGCTTCGTCGGACGACGTGGATGGACGCACAGGCCGGGGCATCCACCCACGTTCGACGAGATTGGCCTCCAGCGCACGCACACCGGGCAGCGCAACGCCGTGCGCGGCCAGCGACCGCCCGGTCGCGGCCGCGAGCGTGCCCGCTCGGCGCACCGTCGCATGCGCGTAACGGCTGGCCGTGCCGGCGGCGTCAGCCAGCGCGTCGCGTGCGGAACGGGCCGGCGGTGCGGCGTCGCCGCGGCGTGCCGTCGGCATTTGCGACATCTGCGGCGTGGCGGTTGCCGGCTGCGTGGACGCACGGCGTTCGGCACCGGACGGCGCGTGATCGGCGGTCGCGGCGAGCCGTTCCGTCTGCGCGGCGGGTGCCTCGGCGCCGGTACGCGGTGGCGTTGCGAGCGGCGCTGCCGTTCCGGCGAAGGCCGTCACGCCCGCTGGCGCACGCATCGTGTCGCCGGCTTCGCCAGCGTCGCCGTCGACGTGCGGCCCGACGTCGTTCGCGCCTGCCATGGGCGGCGTCGGTTGCGCATCGGCTGCCGACGGCCATGCGGTTTCGACACCGGGCTGACGAAGCAAGTCGGCGCCCGGCAGCAACGCAAGCGGCAGCGTGCCTTCGGGTGCAACCGGGTCCGGCGCCTGCCGATGCTGCGCGTCGCCGCCTGCATCCGGCACGATGGCCGGCACGGCATCGTCGCCGGCCTGCGTGTTCCCCATGAGTGCAGGCAGGATGCCCGTTTGCGTGCCCTGGCCCGTGCCGGGCGCCACCGATCCTGCCACGCCACCGCGCATGCCGGGCGCACCGGGCACCGGGCGCGGCCACGGCGCGCCGTCGCGCGCGGGCCCGGGGGCCGTGCCTGCGGGCCCGCCCTGCGCCTGCCCGCCGCCGGCCGCGTCCTTCAGTCCCGCGCCCCCGCCACCGATCAGCGCGAGCAGGCTCAGCACGACGTCGCCGTCAAGCTGCACCTGCACCGCATCGCGCGGGATCTCCGCCGGCGTGCCGTCGGGCCCGCGGGCGTCGTCGGTCCGGGCGGCCTCAGTGGCCGCGCGGTGCGATGGAATGTGCGAAGCCATGGAGGCGAACCGCGGCGAGCAGGATTGCGCGCGCTGTCGTCCGGCGAAGCCGCGGCAAGCGGCGCGTCCCGGCTCGATCGATCATCGCGCGCGCTCGTGTCATGCGTCAGCGCCCGCCGGTCGCGTGCCGCGCGACCGGCGCATCGAAGTCGTCGGCATACGCCGGCACCGGCATCGTCGTGCGTTGCCGTACCGGCGCGGCACGATGCTCGCGCGTCTGGATGAAGATGCGGTAGCCGACGGCATACATCGTGCGCAGGTAGACGCCATGCTCGCCGTTCAGGCTGAGCTTCTTGCGCAGCTTGTAGATGTGCTGTTCGAGCGAACGGCTGACGACGTCCTCCGGGCTGCCCCACACCGCGCGCGCGATCTCGCCGCGCGCGACGTACTTGTCGAACTGCGAGAACAGCATCCATGCGATCGCGAACTCGCGCGACGTGAGCCGGATCACGTCGCCGGCCACGCTGACCGTCGACGCGTGGCGATCGAGCCGGTACGGGCCGCACGTCAGGCGCTCGCGGTCCACGCTGCTGCGCGTGCACTGGAGCCGGCGGCTGGTCAGCCGCAGACGCAGCAACAGTTCCGGCAGGCTGATCGGCGCGAGCACGATCTCGTCGGTCTCGTAGTGCAGCAGGTCGACGGCTTCCATGCTGTCGTTCGGCGAGCAGATCAGGATCAGCGGCGCGCGCTGGACGCCGTGGCACGCGCGATGGACGAGCACGGGATGCTGCGGATCGATGCCCGCCTCCATGCTGATCAGGATCGCGTCGAACTCGCGACGCGTGAGCGCGCGGGCGAAGCTCGTTTCGTCGTCGAACCGTTCGACGGCGATGCCGTTCGCGGCGAGATGGCTGCAGATTGCATCGCGCCGCGTCATGTCTTTGGAGAAAACCGCGAGATTCATTATCAGCTCGTTCCCTGGATGAGCAGGCAGGAAATGCGTCGTCCATGCCGGCCGGCGAGCGGCGTCATGCGAGGAGCGATGCCATGGTTCCGACTGCGGCAACTGGACGCCCCGGCTGTCGCGACAGGCTGCGTCGGCGACGGCGGATGCGATGGATGCAACGTACAGCTCCGGCTCGGTTATCCGGATCGTGAGTGGAGAATGTCTGGCCAGGCGGCGAAATATGCCGCGAATAGAGATATATCGCGCCGCCTTGAATTCGTCATGCATGCAACAATCATCGGTATTGGATACCAATGAATGAATTCCTCCGGAAAGGATTCGATCTGTTTATCTTTAATAAGTAAACAAATGAATATCGATTCGATAAAGCCGTTTAAACCGACCCTATAAGTCGCGATGAAAACGATTATATGGATTTATGCTGACTCCTTCATGAACGGCATCCGCATCGCGCGCCGGACGGATGCATTCGTGTCGCCGCGATGGCGTTCGCCCGACCCGCATCGCATCACGCCTCCGCGCACTCCTGCTGCGCCAGGTCGCGGTTCATCGCCGCGAGGTAGCGGCCGTCGAGGAAGCGGCACTCGTGCTTCAGCATGCCGTAGAGGATGAAGTCGGTCCGGTCGGACGCCCCCTCGCGGATCACGCCTTCGCGCCGGAAGCCGAGATTTTCGTCGAGCTGCTGCGCGGCAAGGTTGTCGGCGCGGACATAGCCGCTGATCCGGTTGCAGCGCAGCAGGATGAACGGAAAGCGGAACGCCGCGCAGACGAACCCGGGCGTGATCACGTGCGGCGAACCGGCCACCGCGAAATGCATCGCCACGTTGGGGCCGTTGTAGGCCTGGTACACCACGCCCGCCACGAGCCGGCCGTCCTTCTCGAGGCCGATCGCGTCGTCGTAGTTGGGGTAGCGCGCTTCCCCCGTCAAGGACGCGACGAACTGCATCACGTCCTCGCTTCGATCCAGAATGAGCCGTCTCATGCCAATTGCGATTGCCATGCGGCGAGGCGCATCGCGCCTGCCGCGTCGTCAGTCATGTCCAGGCCGCGGGTGGCCGCAGCCGCTCCGGTCGCGCCCGCCACGTCAGACGGTGACCGTCTGCCCCTGCGGATCCACCGGCCCGAGCCCGAGCTGGCTGAGTTTTTCGACTTCCTTGCCGGTCGCGGCATCCTGCGCTTCGCCCTGGCTGCCGCGCAGGTCGCCGGCCGACACGCTGACGTCGGACGCATCGATCGTCTCGCGGCCCTGCGGCTGGTGCTTGCCGTTCGTCGAGCCGGTATTCAGGATCTCGGCTGCCGTGCTCTTGCCGCTGTCGAACGTGATCGAGCCGTCCGCATTCTGCTTGCCGATGCTCTTGCCGCTCTTGTCGTAGATGTTGCCCTGATCGTCCATCTGCACCTGCACGGTACCCTTGTCCGTGCTCAGCTTCACGTTGTGCAGCCCCTCGCCGGCCTGTCCGGAGCCGCCCAGGCCGACCGGGAGCCCGCCGTTCGCAAACGGCGAGCTGCCCGATTGCGGCACGGTGCCATTCGGCGACGCGCCGTCGCCGAGCGTGATCGTGATGGTCTGGCCGCCGGTCGGCGAATTGCCCACGCCGATGTTGACGTCCTGGCCGCCGGGCACGCCGTTGGCGCCGTTCGCGTTGAACGCGCCGCCGTTCTGCGGGTAGTTCACCGGAATCGTCGAGCCGCCATCCGTGCCGCCGGCGCCGCCGCTGCCGTTGCCGTTCGGGCCGCGCAGGTCGCCCGCCGACACGCTGACGTCGGACGCATCCATCGTTTCGCGGCCTTGCGGCTGGTGCTTGCCGTTCGCCGAGCCGGTGTTCAGGATTTCCGCCTCGGGGCTCTTGCCGCTGTCGAACGTGAACGAACCGTCCGGGTTCTGCTTGCCGATGCTCTTGCCGCTCTTGTCGTAGATGTTGCCCTGGCTGTCCATCTGCACCTGCACGGTACCCTTGTCGGTGCTCAGCTTCACGTTGTGCAGCCCCTGGCCCGCGCCGCCCAGGCCGTTCGCGCCGTTGCCGCCGGCCGGCGGCTTCAGGAGCGCGGCCAGCGAACCGGCATCCAGCGTGAAGCTCGCCGGCTGATTGGCCGACGATGCACCATTGGCTCCGGAATTGCCGAAGTCGGTCGGCGTGGTCGTCGACGGACTGACGGTAATCGTGATATTCGCGGCCATATCGGACACTCCTGTCTTTGATTGGAAGTATTTACCCGGCTTGCATTTCGTGCGGTCAATATAGGTGAGTGACCGACGCGACACGAGAACCGGTGCGTATCGACGCGCATAAATACGAAGCGAAATATCGATTAATGCGCGTCATAATTACCTGATCCATTCTCATAATCATGAAAAAATGACTGCCCCTCCTGCAATCGTCCGTTTCTTCGCCGATCGTCGGCCATTGCCGCGACCCTAGCGCCGCCCCATCGCCGAACCGAGCGCCGATTCGAGACGGTCGGTCGGCGACTGCGCCATATGCCTGACGACCGGATCGGGATCGTTCTTCATCTGCTTGGCCTGATCCTCGTCGAGCGGCTTCTGCGCGACACCGCCGGCAGCGGTGCGCAGATGCGCGATCGCCTCCATCTTCGACATTCCGAGATCGCGCATCAGCTGCAACGCCGACGCAATGTCGCTGCCGCCGTCGGACCGCCGGTCCTCGTCGACCGCCTTGCGATAGAACTTCTTCAGTTCCTTGTGACGCACGCCATTGCTCGCCTCCAGATAGGCAGGCGCCAGCGAGTGCCGGCCATGGCTCTCTTCGAGCATGCCGACCACGCGCGCGGCCGCATGCTTCTTCACGAGGTCGACCTCCTGCTTCTTGTTGTCGGTCGACTTGTTCTCGTTGAACCTGTCGAACTTGATCGGCAGGAGGCGTCCGATGCGCTGCTGGTTGACGGTGTCGCGAATGCCGTCCCAGGCCTCCTTTTCCGTCGCATCCGGCTCGCCGTCGAACTGCTTTTCGAGCCGGTTGCGCATCGCGCCGTCGGCGATGGCCGCCATCTTCTTGTCGCGATAATGCTGCTTGAGCGAATGGGCCGCCTTGCGGTTGTCGAGCAGGTCGCGCCCCGACAGGATCGCGCCGCCCGCGATCGCCGCGGACGCGGCGCCATGCGTACCGACCGCCAGGCCGACGCCGGCCCCGATCCCCACGGCCGACATGGTCGTCTTGATCGCGGAGCGGACCACGCGGTTCTTGCCCTGGACCTCGGCGATGTAGCGTCCGGTCAGCACGTCGAGCATCTTCTCCCGCTGCGGGCCCTCGGGCTGGCCCAGGATCGCCACCTTGAGGTCGTAGCGGGACTGGAAATCGGTCTTTCCCGCGATTTCCGACAGCGGCACCTCGCGGCCGCCCGTCTTGATCTTCGGGTCGTCGGCGGAGGCCGGCCAGTTGCCCAGTTGCTTCTGGTAGCGGCTCTTGCGCATAGCGGACGTGCCCAGTTCCTGCGCCGCGTAGACCGTATTCACGCCTTCGTGCGCCAGGGCCAGCGCGGACGCCGGCGACGACGTCAGGTGCGCCTTCGTCAGGCCCTGCACGATCCCGCCTTCGGGTTTCGTCTTGTTCAGCAACTGCGGCAGCGCGTTCTCGTTGTCGACCCGGATCCAGCGCCCGAATCGGCGCAGCACCTTTGCGCCGACGGTGGCGTTCGGCACGAGCTGGCCCAGCGCTTCGCCATGCGGGCGCGGCGCCGCGTCCTGCTTCCCGGTCTGCGTCGTTCCGTCCGCTTGCTTGTCGGGCGGCGTTTCGCCGCTTTTGCTCGGGGCCAGCTCGCCCGGCGGCTTGGTCGTGACGGGCGCGGCCAGCGGCGCCGTCGAGCCCGGCTGCGGCTTCGGTGTCGTCGCATCGGTCTCGCCGGCGGCGGCCTTGTCCGAGGTGCTGGTGATCGCCTCGAAATGACCGTGCTGGTCCCACACGACGACACGATGCGTCGGCGCCTGCCCCGCTTGACGCTGGCTGCCGTGGAACTGGCCGATCGTCGTGACCGGATGCGCGTCCTCGACGCCCGCCTGCACGACACCGACCTGCATGTCGACGCCGAACTTCTCGTTCACGAGCGAGACGAGTGCCGCGCCGTGCCCGCCTGCGTTGGTGTCCAGCAGCAGCATCCGGCCCTTCTCGTCCGGGTGCTGCGCGTCGAAGTCAGTGCGGATCTCGCTTACCGCCTGGTCCAGCGCCGGACCGTCGAGGTCCGGCTTCGCGCACTGCACGAGCGAGTAGATCGAGCAGTTGTTGCCGCGTCCGCCGTTGCGGATCGGCTGCATGTCCTGGCCGGCCAGCGCCGCCTCGAAGCGCGCGTTGGGCGAGCGGGTCGCTTCGAGTTGTGCGTCGCGCGCCGCCTGCGGCACGTCGGCGACCACCGGCGCGTGCTTGTCCTTGTTGGCAGACGGCTTGACGGACGGCGTGTCGAGGTCGACGGCTTCGCCGAAAAACGTGTCGAATACGCGACCGAGGCGCGCCACGTGGTCGCCGGTCGCGGGCGCGGCGGCCGTCTCCGCCGCCTTGGCGGTCTTGTCGGTTTTCGTGACCGAAGTCGTCTCGGTCTCCGTCTCATGCAGCGTGGCCGCGACGACGGCCGGCACGTGCCGGGGCTCGGACGTCTCGACCTCGCTCGTCTTGTCCGTGATCGACGCGGGCCGGCTCTTCGATTTCAACGAAGCGAGCGATGCATTCGAGCGCGGCGTCGGCGATTTCCGCACGGTGAAGCCCGTCGTGCGTTCGCTGCCCGGCGTCGCGCCGCGCTGCGCGACGCCATCCAGCGCCTTCAGCGTTTGCGCGCCCCAGTCGGACGGCGATTCCCGCGTCTGCTCCGCCGACTTGCGCGGCGAGCGCGTCTCCAGCCCGGCGAGCTGCGGTGGCGGCGTTGCGCCCGGCGCCGCCTTCTGCTTGCCGGGATCCGGCGCCTTGCGTTCGCCGGACGTCGTCGAGGGTTCGGGCTGCCGTCGCTCGAGCACGGCGTTGCTGATCTTTCGGAACATGGGGGTCTCGCGGCAGGATCGTACTGCGCGCTACGTTGGCACAGCGCGGGCGCGGATCCGGCCACGACACGAAGCGAGCACCATTTTCACGAATGCCGTTCATGCTCGTCGAAGTCGGCGCGCCTGACGCATGCGTCGCCGCGGCACCGAACCGGTCCCGCGATTCCACCGCTGTCACCGATCTGCCACCGTCGACCGGTAGCGTTCGGGGCTGACCCACGCCATCGACGGACGAATCCGCCATGCAGTGCACGTCGCGCGCCACGCCCCACGTTTATGCGGCCACGTCCCGCGCCCTCGCCGTCAGTCTCGCGATCAACCTGCTGCTGCTCGCCGCCGAGACGGTTGCGGCATGGTCCGCGCATTCGTCGGGGCTGCTGGCGGACGTCGCGCATGCGGCGATCGACCTCGCGGCCGATGCGCTGATCCTCGTCGCGTGCCGACTCGACGCCCGCCTGCCGCCCGAGCGGCGCCCGACCTTCGAACCGCTCGCGCTCGCGGGCCTCGGCGCGCTGCTCGTCGCGACCGGCGCGCAGATGATCTGGCACGCGACGACCCGGTTCGATACGCCGCCCGTCGTGCAGCCGGGTGCGGCGACGCTCGCGCTCGTCGCCGTCACGCTCGCCGGCAAGGCCGCGCTCTCGTCCTGGATGCTGCGCAAGGCGCGCGAGACGGGTTCCGCGCTGCTCGAGGCGAGCGGTTGGCATGTGCGTACCGATGCGTTTTCGTCGTTGCTGGCGGCGCTTGCAATGAGCGCGGCACTGGTCGGCTTCGGCCGCCTCGACGACGTGGCCGCGCTCGCGATCGGCGCACTCGTGATCCGCACGGGCGCCGCGTTCATCCGGCGCGGCTGCGCGCAGTGGCCGGCGCTGGCCGAGTGGGCGAATCGCTCGACGCGCGGGTCGTGAACGCGGCGGGTATCGCCGAACGTCCGATGCATGCTGTCGGCTCGGTCGGCTCGAATGAAGAAGAGGCTCGCGCGGCGCGAGCCTCTTTTGCATGATGCCGTCGTTGTCGCGCAACCCGCGATGCGTCGACTGATGTCGATGTATCGCCGGACGAGTGCGTTCGCTTCCGATGTGCCGACATCGGCATCAGCACCCGCATCCGCCTAGCCGAGCGGCACGACGCTCCCGAGCAGGATCCGCACGAGCGTCGCCTGCCGCGTGACGCCCGTCTTCGAGAAGATCGCACGCAGGTGCGTGCGTGCCGTGTTCTTGCTGATCCCCGATTCGTCCGCGGCTTCCTCGAGTGTCAGCCCGTTCGTCAGCAGCAGCGCGAGCGACGTCTCGGCCGGCGTCAGGTCGAACAGCTTGCGGATGATTTCCTGCGCGCCCTGCGGCTTGCGGTCGGGGTCGCGCAGGAACAGCGTGACGGCCGGCCGCCGCTTGTTGTCTTCCGACCAGTCGGACAGCAGCACCGTGCGCACCAGCAGCCCGAGGCGCGGCTTGTCGAAGCTGCGCGTGATCGGCATCGCCTCGACGGTCGCCGCGGCCGTGCCGTGGTGGCCCATCACCGCGTGGCGGATCAGCCGCTTCAGCGTGCGGTTTTCCTGCGCGTCGGTCGCTTCGATCGTGCCGCGCGCAATCGTCAGGCCGTTGTTCTGCTTGAGGATCTCGTCGGCGACGCTGTTCATGTCGATGATCGTGCCGTTCTCGTCGAGCGCGATCGTGCCGACCTGCATGCGGTCGATCGCGTTCGCATAGATCGAGCGTTCGACCTCGGCCGAATCGAGCCGCGAATGCAGTTCGACCGCGCGCTTCAGGTGCGGCAGCAGCAGCGCGCAGATCGCCTTGTCGCGCGCGGAGAACTGCTTCGCCGCATGGTTGCGGCAGACGCGGAAGCGGCATTCGACGCCCGATGGCGTGCGCAGGTCCGCGCCCAGGATATAGCGCACGTCCTGCGGCTTCAGGAACTGCTTGTACAGCTCGCTCGACAGCCAGCCCGTGTCGCCGAACACGTCGTCGACGGTGACCACGCGATCGGCCGGCAGGCCGACGAACGGATCGAGCGAATAGTAGTAGTTGTTGTACGACGCCTCGCCGTCGCCCGGGACGACCGGGCCGAATTCCGACGCGTGCACGGACAGCGGCGCGCGGCGATCGCTCGCGGCCGCGCGCAGGATCAGCGTCACGTAGTTCGCCTGCAGCCAGCGACGGACGAGTTCGAGCGCGCCGGCCCACGGCGGCGTCTCCAGCGGTCCCTGATAGATGCGCGCCATCAGCTCGCTGAAATCCGCGACGCCGATATCGGCCTCGTCACTGGTTGCCTGGCTCTCTTGCGGAGCCCATCTCGTCTCCATCAGCACGCTCCATCCTCCATACGACATGTATCCGGTGCGACCACCCGCGCCGCCATGATTAAGACGCGTCTAAATTCCAGCGTCATCGGGAGATTCACTGAATGGCGAGAATTGGCCATCCGCGCGTGTGAACCATCGTCCAATCGGATGATGTGGCGCCCTGCCTGCTGCGCTGGAATGCCCGTCAGGCCGTACCGGCAAGCATCCGGTGCGGACTCAGGGAAAACCGCGACACGGGTTTACCTGATTCAGACCGCATTCGATTCAGACAGGAGTTCCCATGCCGCTCGACCCTCAGGCGCAGGCGCTGCTTGCCGCATTCGCCCAGGCCCCCGCGATCGATTTCGCGCAGCTCACCGTTCCCGCCTACCGTGCGAGCCTCGCCGCGGGCGGCGCCTTCGCGCCCGGCGATGCCGTCGCCGCCGAAGAGGACTGGCAGGTTCCCGCCTCTGGCCGTCAGTTGTCCGCACGGCTGTATCGGCCCGACGCCGACGGGCCGTTGCCGCTGACCGTGTTCTTCCACGGAGGCGGCTTCGTGTCGTGCGGCATCGACTCGCACGCGAACCTGTGCCGCAGCCTCGCGCAGCGGGCCCGCACGCTCGTGCTGTCGGTCGACTACCGGCTCGCGCCCGAAGCGCGCTTCCCGGCTGCCGCGCACGACGCATGCGACGCCGTGCGCTGGGCCGCGGCCAGTGCACGCGATCTCGGCGCGCGCGCCGGCGCGGTGGCCGTGGCCGGCGACAGCGCAGGCGGCAATCTCGCGGCGGTCGCCGCGCTGCAGTTGCGCGGCTCGGGCATCGCGATCGCGCATCAGTTGCTGCTGTATCCGGTCGTCGATTGCGCGACCGAGCATCCGTCGTATCAATCGCTCGGCGACGGCTATTTCCTGACGGCCGACATGATGCGCTGGTTCAAGCATCACTATTTCGACGACGGCGCCGATCGCGCGTCGCCGCTTGCCAGCCCGCTCGCCGCGCCGGACGTCGCGGGCGTCGCACCGGCGACGATCGTCAGCGCCGAATTCGATCCGCTGCGCGACGAGGCCGAAGCCTATGCGCAGCGTCTCGCGCAGGCCGGCACGCCGGTGACGCTCGTGCGCTGGCCGGGCCAGTTGCACGGTTTCGCGAGCATGCTCGGCGCCGTCGACGCAGCCGACCGCGTGCTGACGTTCGGCGCCGCCGCGCTGCGCCGCGCGTTCGACGCCGCGGAGGCGCAATGACGCTCGCCGGCACGCGGGAGATCGTCGACGAGCTTCGTGCGGGCCGCATGGTCCTGCTCGTCGACGAAGAGGATCGCGAGAACGAAGGCGATCTCGTGATCGCCGCCGATCACGTGACGCCCGACGCGATCAATTTCATGGCGCGCTTCGGGCGCGGGCTGATCTGCCTGACGCTGACCGCCGAGCGCTGCGAGCAACTGCGGCTGCCGCCGATGGCCGACCATAACGGCACGCCGTTCGGCACCGCGTTCACCGTCAGCATCGAGGCCGCCGAAGGCGTGACCACCGGCATTTCGGCGGCCGATCGTGCGCATACGATTCGCGCGGCCGTGCGGGAAGGCGCGCGCCCCGACGATCTCGTGCAGCCCGGCCACGTATTCCCGATCGCCGCGCGCCCGGGCGGCGTGCTCGTGCGCGCGGGCCACACCGAGGCCGGCTGCGATCTCGCGGCGCTTGCCGGGCTCACGCCGGCGTCGGTGATCTGCGAGGTGATGAACGACGACGGCACGATGGCGCGCCTGCCGGAGCTGAAGACGTTCGCCGCGCATCACGGGCTGAAGATCGGCACGATCGCCGACCTGATCCACTACCGCCGCGAGCACGAGTCGCTGGTCGAACGCGTTGGCGAGCGGCCGCTGCATACGCCGTGGGGGCGGTTTCGCGCGATCGAGTATCGCGACGCCGTGCACGGCGCGCCGCATCTCGCGCTCGTGCGCGGCGAACCCGATCCCGCGACCCCGGTGCTGACGCGCGTGCACGAATGCCATTCGCTGCTCGACCTGCTCGACGCGGAGCCGTCCGCGCACTCGTGGCCGTTGCATGCCGCGCTGCAGCGGATCGACGCGGCCGGCTGCGGCGTGGCGGTGCTGCTCGACTGCGACATGCGCGGCGACGCGATGCGGATGCCTGCCGGCAACGGGCACCGCGACGGGCGCGTGACGGGGATCGGGTCGCAGATCCTGCGTGACGTCGGCGTGCGGCGGCTGAACGTGCTGTCGAGCCCGTTCCGGCTGCCGGCGCTGTCGGGGCACGATCTGGAGATCATGGCGTTCATCCCGCTCGGGGACGACGATCCGGAAGGTGCGCGGAGCGCACACGCGAATCCGCTTCGGGCGGCTTGATGCGTCGATGCGCGGGCGTCGTGCGCGGCACCTTGCGGGAGATGGCCGGCTGGCTCTACGCGTTACAGGTTATCGTTTGTTTTTTGTAAATACAGCCTTTGATTTGTATTTTGACGATACATACCATAGACTGTATTTTCCGATTACAAACGATCGCCTGTTATCTCGCGGAGCGCCCGATGGCTTTTCCCGTCCAGACCCTGACCCAATTACGCCCGATACTCGTCGGCTTCCGGAAGTCCGCGGGGCTCACGCAGGCGCAACTGGCCGCCCGCGTCGGCGTCACGCAGCAATCCTACGCGCAGCTCGAAGCCAATCCGTCGGCGGTCAGCATCGAACGGCTTTTCAAGGTGCTGAACGCGCTCGGCGTTCGCATGACGCTCAGCCTCGACGAACGGGATGAATCGGCGAAAGCGGCCGATTCCGCTTCCGCTGTCGCTGCCGCGCCGGCGGTTCGCCAGCCGGCCGCGAGCAAACGCGGCACCACGGCCGCCCAAAGCCCGGCCGGCACTACGGCCGGCGTCGCGCGAAAACGGCCGGCAGCGACCCGAGCCAAGCCGCGCGTTTCGAAGCGGGAGGACTGGTGACGATGGCCACCCGCGCCCGCCACGACCGGCTCGACCTGTGGATGAACGGTATTCCGGTCGGCTACTGGGAGATTCGGCGCGGCGTCGAGCGGCTCGTCTACCTGCCCGACTGGCTCGACGATCCCCAGGGGCGACCGTTGTCGCTGTCGCTGCCCTTCACGCCCGGCAACCAGCCGCACCAGGGCGCGGTCGTTGCCGACTACTTCGACAACCTGTTGCCGGACAGCGAGCCGATCCGCCGCCGCATCGCGCAGCGTTACCGGCTCGGATCGACGGCGCCGTTCGCACTGCTCGCGTCGATCGGCCGCGATTGCGTCGGTGCGATCCAGATGCTGCCGCCAGGCGAGACGCCGGTCGATCTCGAGGCCATCAGTGGCGTCACGCTCGACGACGCGGCCGTCGCCGATGTGCTGCGCCATGCGACGGCCGCCCCGCTGCCCGGCCGCGCGGAGCCGGACGGCGACTTGCGCCTGTCGATCGCCGGCGCGCAGGAAAAGACCGCGCTGCTGCGTCAGCGCAACCGCTGGTTGCGGCCGACGGGCAGCACGCCGACGACGCACATTTTCAAACTGCCGCTCGGGCGCGTCGGGAACATGCAGGCCGACATGCGCACGTCGGTGGAAAACGAATGGCTGTGCGCGAAGCTCGTCGCGGCGTACGGCCTGCCGGTCGCGCCGTGCGAGATCGGCCGGTTCGACGACCAGAAGGCGCTGATCGTCGAGCGCTTCGACCGGCGGCCGTCGCGCGACGGCTCGTGGCTCCTGCGGCTGCCGCAAGAAGACATGTGCCAGGCGACCGGCACGCCGTCCGGCGCCAAGTACGAATCGGACGGCGGCCCCGGCATCGACACGATCATGGGCATCCTCGCGAATTCGGCCGACGCCGCGCACGACCGGACGAACTTCTTCGTCGCGCAGCTCGTGTTCTGGGTGCTGGCGGCGATCGACGGCCATGCGAAGAACTTCAGCATCGCGCACCTGCCCGGCAACACGTACCGCAGCACGCCGCTGTACGACGTGCTGTCCGCGCATCCGATCATCGGCACGCGCCGCAACCAGATTCCGCCGCGCCGCGCGCGCCTTGCGATGGCCGTGTGCGGGAAGAACCGGCACTACGTGATCGGCGAGATCCAGCCCCGCCACTGGATTGCGCAGGGCCGGCGTGTCGGGCTGACCGAGGACGACGTGCGCGCCGCGATGGCCGCGGTCGTTACTCGCACGGAACCCGCGATTGCCGAGGCTGCCGCGCAGATTCCTGCGGATTTCCCGATGGACGTTGCGGATGCGATCTTCGACGGCATGCGCCGGCAAAGCCGCAAGCTCGAGGCGGGCGATATCGCGTGACGGCCGCCGACCTGTGAGGCTTGCCGTGCAATGCGTGAGGATTGCCGTGTAACGTGTAACGCGTGACGCCCGATGCCTGATGCGGTCGCCGCGGCCGTTCAGCCAGCGTCGCGCGCGCGGGCGAGCGCCGCGAGGTTCCCTTCGCCGAACCCGTGGTGCCCCTGGCGCTGCACGATCTCGAAGAAGATCTCGCCGGGCTTGCGCTTCACGAAGGTCTGGAAGAACAGCTTAGGCACGCCGTCGCTGCCGATCTCGCCGTCGACCAGCACCGCCCGGCGGCGCAGCGCGTCGAGATCGACGCCGTGCCCCGGCAGCCGCGCATCGACGTCGTCGTAATAGCGCGCGGGCGGCTCGATGAATTCGACGCCGTTCGCACGCAAAGCATCGACGCACGACAGGATGTCGTCGGTGGCGAGTGCAACGTGCTGCACGCCCTCGCCCGGATGGTCGGGCAGATACGCGTGCATCAGCTCGGTGCGCCGCGTGCCTTCCTCGTAGACCGGAATCCGCACCGCGCCGCACGGCGATACCATCACGCGCGATTCCTCCGACACATGCCAGTGCGCATCGATTTCGTGGATCTCGCGAAAATGCAGCAGGTCGTGGTAGAAATCCAGCCACTCCCGCATGCGCCCCGCGCCGACGGTTTGCGTGAAATGGTCGACCTGCTGCAGGCCGACGCCCGCGCAGTCGAGATCGGTGTGCGCGGTCGCGATGTCGATCGGCCGGAAATCGATGTCGAAGATCGAGATGTCGCCGACGCCGCCGCGCTGGCCGTCCCGCCCGCGCCAGCGGTCGACGAAATACAGGTGCGAATCGCCGATGCCCTGGATCGCCGGGATCTTCAGTTCGCCCACGCCCACCTTTTCGCCCTCGAACGCCCATGCGCCGAGCTCGATCGCCCGCTCGAACGCGCGCCGGGCGCTCGCCACGCGCAGCCCGATCGCGCAGACGCCCATTCCGTATTCCTCCGCATAGCGCGCAGCGAACGAATCGGGCTCGGCATTGATCAGGAAATGCATCTGCCCCTGCCGGTACAGCGTGACGTTCTTGCTGACATGGCGTGCGATCGCCTTGAACCCGAACTGCTCGAAGCGCTGCGCGAGCGCTTCCGGCACGGGCGCCGCGAATTCGACGAACTCGAGGCCGGCCATCCCGAGCGGATTGGCGGCCGGATCGGCAACAGGCGGCGTATCGCTGGACAGGGGGTGAGAATTGCCGGGCATTCCAGTCTCCGAGGGCATGCGGTCGATGGGGACGGCGCCCGTCGCGTGCGGCCTGTGCGGCCGACGGAACGACCGCGCATCCGCCCCGAACGGGCAAATTGTCGATGCTGCAGATTTTAACCAGATCGTTCACGGCGGCACACCCTGGCCGAACGGGATATCGCCCCGCCGCTTAGTGCAAACCCGGAAATCGTTCGATAATCGCACGAACTTGAACGATAATCGCGCACTTTGTCCGATTGGCCAATTGCCGCCATGCGGCGTGCGCCCTATTCTCCGTTCACCCATCGACTTCAATTCAGCATCGGACGCGGCGCCGCCACGATTCCACGATGCGCCGAGCCAGGAGACACCGCCATGACCCCCACCTTCGACACCCTCGACGCCGCAGCCGGCGCCCGCGCCCGCAGCCAGGCCCGCAAGGCCGCGATCGGCAGCTTCGTCGGCGCCGTCGTCGACTGGTACGACTTCCTGCTGTACGGGATTGTCGCCGCGCTCGTATTCAATTCCGAGTTCTTCCCGAAAGTCAGCCCGACGATGGGCACGCTCGCGGCGTTCGCGACGTTCGGCGTCGGCTTCCTGTTCCGGCCGCTCGGCGGCGTCGTGTTCGGCCACTACGGCGACCGGCTCGGGCGCAAGCGGATGCTCGTGCTGACCGTGATGCTGATGGGGCTGTCGACGGTCGCGATCGGCCTGCTGCCGGCGTTCTCGACGATCGGCTGGTGGGCGCCCGTGCTGCTGGTGCTGATGCGTGCGATCCAGGGTTTCGCGGTCGGCGGCGAATGGGGCGGCGCGGCGCTGATGGCCGTCGAGAGCGCGCCGAAGGAGAAGAAGGCGTTCTACAGCAGCGGCGTGCAGGTCGGCTACGGCGTCGGCCTCGTGCTGGCCACGGGCATCGTGTCGATCCTGAGCCACACGCTCGGTGAAGCGGCGTTCAAGTCGTGGGGCTGGCGCCTGCCGTTCGTGTTCAGCATCGTGCTGGTGCTGATCGGGTTGTGGGTGCGCAAGAACATGGACGAGTCGCAGGAGTTCGTCGACAAGGTCGAGCACGGCAACCGCAAGCTGCGCCTGCCGGTGCTGGAAGCGCTGACGCGTCATCCGAAGGCGTTCCTGCTGATCGTCGCGCTGCGGCTCGCCGAACTGTTCACGATGTATATCGTCACCGCGTTCGCGCTCAGCTATTCGACGACGAACCTCGGCATGTCGCGCGACCTGTTCCTGAATATCGGGCTGCTGGTCGGCGCGGTGAGCTGCGTGACGATTCCGTGCTTCGCGTGGCTCGCCGACCGCTACGGCCTGCGCCGCATCTACCTGATCGGCGCGCTGATCGGCCTGGCGTCCGCGGTGCCGTTCTTCGTCGCGCTGGAGGCGCGGTCGATCGCGTGGATCGTGATCTTCTCGATCCTGCTGGCAAACGCCGCGCACGACATGGTCGTGAGCGTCCAGCAGCCGCTGTTCACCGAGTTGTTCGGCGCCGAATACCGCTACAGCGGCGCGGGTGTCGGCTACCAGTTCGCGAGCGTCGTCGGCGGCGGGTTCACGCCGTTCATCGCGGTCGGCCTCGTCAGCGTGGCCGGCGGGTCGTGGCACCTCGTCGCCGGTTATCTCGCGGTCGGCTGCCTGATCTCGCTGGTGGTCGCCGCGCGGATGCGGGCGGCGCAGTGACGGCCTGACCGGATGGCCGGCCCGATTCGCGGCCGGCCATTTCCCCGTGCCGGCAGGCAATCGTCCGGCCGAATCGCATGCAGCCAACGTCAAACACCGTCAATCGCACATCCCGATCCCCTTTTTTCCCCTCTGAACATTCCACGCCGCCGGCCGACCAATGGCATCATATGGGCCTACGTCAGTCACCGATACGCCCCCATATCATGTCGAATCTCATCGTCCACGGCGGCACTCCGCTGCGCGGGGACATCAAGCCGTCCGCGAACAAGAACGCCGTCCTGCCGATCCTGTGCGCCACCCTGTTGACCGATCAGCCGCTGCGCCTCGTCGGCGTGCCGGACATCACCGACGTGCGCAAGATCCTCGACATCTTCCGCACGCTCGGCAGCGACGTGTCGGTCGATTTCACGACGGGCCTGCTCGAACTCCACCATCGCAACACGAAGTTCGATCCTGCCGTCCACCGGCTGCCCGAGGCAATGCGCTCGTCGATCATGCTGATTCCGCCGCTGCTCGCGCGCTTCGGCGTCGCGCGCCTCGAGAACGACGTGAAAGGCTGCACACTCGGCGTGCGCGAGATCGATCCGCACGTCGAGGTGTTCGAGCGCTTCGGCGCGCACATCGAGCGCACGCCCGATTCGCTGATCGTCCGCACCGACGGCCCGCTGACGGCCAACGACCACTGGTTCGACTACGCGTCGGTGACCACCACCGAGAACTTCGCGCTGTGCGCGACGGCCGCGAGCGGCACGTCGACGCTGATGAACGCGGCGTCCGAGCCGCACGTGCAGGAGTTCTGCCAGTTCCTCGCGATGATCGGCGTCACGATCGAGGGCATCGGCACGTCGCGGCTGTGCGTGACGGGCGGCGGCAAGCTCGGCGGCGGCGAGTTCCGCTTTGCCGAGGACTTCCACGAGATCGCGACGTTCCTCGCGCTCGGCGCGATCACCGGCGGCGACATCACCGTGCGCAACTCGTCGCCCGAGCATTTCCCGCTGATCGACCGC
Source organism: Burkholderia sp. BCC1972 (assembly GCF_905339605.1). Classification (NCBI taxonomy): domain Bacteria; kingdom Pseudomonadati; phylum Pseudomonadota; class Betaproteobacteria; order Burkholderiales; family Burkholderiaceae; genus Burkholderia; species Burkholderia sp. BCC1972. Next base: position 86,993 of record NZ_CAJPGH010000008.1, read on the forward strand.
ACGTTCGCGAAGTTCGGCGTCAACGTCACGCACCGCGACGGCTGGTCGCGTGCGGAACGCGACGGCCCGCTGCGCGTGCGCCGGCCGTTCACGCAGAACATCCTGACCAAGGTCGAAGCCGCGCCGTGGCCGTACCTGCCGGTCGACCTGCTGCCGATCTTCATCGCGCTCGGCGTGCGCGCGGAAGGCAGCGCGATGTTCTGGAACAAGGTCTACGACGGCGCGCTCGGCTGGTCCGGCGAACTGTCGAAGTTCGGCGCGCACGTGCTGCTGTCCGATCCGCACCGGCTGATCACGTTCGGCGGGCTGCAACTGACGCCGGCACGCGTCGAAAGCCCGTACATCATCCGTGTCGCGATCGCGCTGCTGATGGTGGCCGCGAGCATCGAAGGCCGTTCGGAAATCATGAACGCGCTGCCGATCCGTCGCGCGCACCCCCATTTCGTCGAGAACCTGCGGTCGGTGGGCGCGAACGTCGAGTGGACGAGCAGCGAATGATGCACTGAAGGATGCGGCGCGCGTGACGGTCGCGTCGCATCCGGTTCCTCGGCTTTTCATGCTTTATCCGCCGCTTCTATGCGCGACCGCGCAGCGTTCTGCCATCGATTCCCATCTGCTCTCGTCAGCGCACTGCGTGCTGCTTCACTCCTCTTCCCCGCTGTCAGCGCCAGCCCGACGATGCGTCATCGGGACGTCTACTCCTGCTACCCGTCGGCTTTTTCCCGCGCGCGAAACAACCAGATTCAGACCTGTCCAATTGCCGAAATGTGCGCCCGGCCATAGGCTTCCTTCCTGACCCCGCGGATAGCGCCAAAAACCGTGCACCCGCGCTCCAGCAGGAAAATGCACAGCCTATGGAACCCCGATTCACCCTGGCGCAGATGCGCGACGTCTGGATCGATGCATATCGTCACGCCGATATCGAGCAACTCGATTTCATCGCGAGCCCACACTTCTTTGTCCAGCACAAAGCTTACATTCGCACGAAAGCGCAATTCCTTGCGCGAATGCGCGTCGTCGCGGCCGAACGCGCATCGGACACGGGTATCGCATATCAGGACGAAACCATGCAAATCGTCACGCGCGGACAATGGGCGACGATAACGGGCATCGAATCGGTTCGAATCAACCAGGCAATCGATTCCCGCTTCGATTTCGTCGAGGACTGGTGCGTGATGGGTGCGCGATGGCGCATTGCCGCGCTTCGCCATGAACACAAGTAACCTGGACCGCGTCGCAGTTGCGTTCCGGCGCTTGAATGGGTCGAGTCAGATCTACTCGTTTGCGTCGTTCCGCCTGAACCTGAAACCGCCAGGCAGCTTGCCTCTGAAACGCCTCAACGGCAGCAGAAGCGCTTCGGGACGCGCGTTGCGGCTCTCGGCCAAAGCGCCGGCACGGTGAACGACGATTTCGACTTCGTCGCCTTCACGCAGCCCCAACACGTCGACCAGACCGGCCGGAAGGCGCACCGCCAGGTTATTCCCCCACTTTGCAACCCGCATACGATCCTCCTTGAATAGATGTCGCCGACTCTATATCTGCCGCTATCCGGCGGACAAGGGGATGGCCGATCAACCAATCGCCCGTTACCCCACAACTCGCGCGATAATCGCCCACTCGCGCGCGAATACCGCGCACCCACCGCCCCCCGACGATGAAAAAGCCCGAACTCGACCGACGCGACTGGATTGCCGGCCTCGAAAAAGGCCTGATGATCCTCGAAGCCTTCGACAGCCAGCACGCGCGCATGACGCCCACGCAGGCCGCCGCGCGCACGGGCCTCACGCGCACGGCCGCGCGGCGCTACCTGCTGACGCTCGAAGCGCTCGGCTACGTGTACACCGACGGCAAGCTGTACGGCCTCACGCCGCGCGTGCTGCGGGTCGGCTGGTCGTACTTCGATTCGGCGCGCCTGCCGCGCACGGTCCAGCCCTATCTGCAGCAACTGAGCGCGTCGCTGAACGAATCGGCGTACGTCAGCGTGCTCGACGGCTGGGAACTGGTGTTCATCGCACGCAATGGCGTGTCGCGCGTGATGACGACGGGCTTCGTGCTCGGCGCGCGCGTGCCGGCGCCGCTGACGTCACCCGGTGTCGTGCTGCTCGCCCATCACCCCGATCGCGAAGCCGTGCGCGCGTGGCTCGACGCAGCCGAACTGCCGCCGTTCACGCCGCACACGATCACCAACAAGGCGCGGCTGCTCGAACAGGTCGACCAGGCGCGCGACGCCGGTTTCGCGGCGATCGAGCAGCAATTGCAGGTCGGCGTGCGCGGGATCGCGGTGCCGCTGAAGAACCGTCACGGCGAAGTGGTCGCCGCGCTGAGCACGAACATGCCGATCGGCGCGGAGACCGCCGACGCGGCCGTGCGGCGCGTGCTGCCGCACTTGCAGGAAGCCGCGCTCGCGATGCTCAACGTGCTGTAGCGCCAGGCCGCCTCGCCTTCGCCTGCACCGTCACCCGATCCGCCACCAGCGCGGCAGCAGGTCGCGCACCTCGCGCCTGCGATAACGGTCGTCGATCAGGTGCACGACGCCTTCGTCGTGCTCGGTGCGGATCACGCGCCCGGCCGCCTGCACGACCTTCTGCAAGCCCGGATACAGGTACATGTAGTCGTAGCCGTTGCCGAACCGCGCGTCCATCGCGCGCCGCATCTGCTCGTTGACGTCGTTGACCTGCGGCAGCCCGAGCGTCGCGATGAACGCGCCGATCAGCCGTTCGCCGACCAGGTCCACGCCTTCCGAAAACGCCCCGCCCAGCACCGCGAAACCGACACCGCGCCCGCCCGCGTCGAAGCGTGCGAGAAACGCGTCGCGCTCGCTTTCGGCCATGCCGGGCGCCTGCGCCCACACGGGCACGTCCGGATGGCGCGTCTGCATCAGCGCCACCACGCGCCCGAGATAGTCGAAGCTGCTCAGGAAGCCGAGGTAGTTGCCGGGCCGTGTCGCGTATTGCGCGGCGATCAGGTCGGCGATCGGTTCGAGCGACCGGTCGCGATCGCGCCAGCGCGTCGACACGTGACTCGCGACGCGCACCGTCAGCTGCTCGGCGCGGAACGGCCCGTCGACGTCGAGCCAGCCCGTATCGCCCGGCAGCCCGAGCGTGTCGCGATAGAAATGGAACGGGCTCAGCGTGCCCGAGAACAGCACGGTCGCGCGCGCGGCCTCGTAGCGCGGGGCCAGGAAGCCGGCCGGAATCACGTTGCGCACGCACAGCGTCGACTGGACGCGGCGGCGGCGGGCAGCCGTCGCGACACCGTCGAGCGCCGGCTGGCGCGGCATCGGCTCGCCGAGCAACGTCGCGTCGAAGATCGATGCGCTGTCGAAGGCTTCGGCGAGCACGCCGAACTGGATCGCCTCGAAATGAAACCGCAGCAACGCGTCGCCGTTCGCGCGCGGCGCGTCGGTCAGGTGTTCGCCGATCGCCGCGACGAGGTTCTGCACGGCCGACACGATCGGGCCCGGCACGTCCGGATACGCGGCATAGCGCTCGGTCTGCGCGCGATTGATCGTGCCCCACGCGCGGGCAAGCCGGTCGAATGCCTTGCGCAGCGCCGCCGGCGCGGCTTCGCGGGCGGCCGCGAACGCGAACGGATCGAGCGACGCGCTGTACATCTTGCGCGCGCGGTCGAGCAGGTTGTGCGCTTCGTCGACGAGCACGCCGACACGCCACTGGTTTTGCTGCGCGAGCGTATGCAACATCGCGCTGCCGTCGTAGTAGTAGTTGTAGTCGCCGATCACCATGTCCGACCAGCGCGCGAGCTCCTGCGACAGGTAGTACGGGCAGACGTCGTGCGCGAGCGCGGCCGTGCGCACGGCGTCGCGATCGAGCAGGCCGGCCTCGATCGCCGCATCGCGCGCGGCCGGCAGCCGGTCGTAGAAGCCTTTCGCGAGCGGGCACGATTCGCCGTGGCATGCATTGTCCGGATGCTCGCACGCCTTGTCGCGCGCGACGAGTTCCAGCACGCGCAGCGGCAGCGCGGGCGTGCCGGCGCCGAGCGTCGTCGCCGCTTCGAGCGCAAGCGCCCGGCCGGGCGTCTTCGCGGTCAGGAAAAAGACGTGGTCGAGTTCGCCCTCGCCGCACGCCTTCAGCAGCGGAAACACGGTGCCGAGCGTCTTGCCGATGCCGGTCGGCGCCTGCGCCATCAGGCAGCGTTCGTCACGCGCCGCGCGATAGACCGAGACCGCCAGTTCCCGCTGACCGCTGCGGAACTGCCCATGCGGAAAGGCAAGTGCGCGCAGCGCCGTGTCGCGCGCGGCGCGATGGGCCGACTCGCGTTCGGCCCAGCCGACGAAGCACGCGCACTGCTCGGCGAAGAAGGTCGCGAGCGTGCCGGCATCGAGCGTTTCCGTGAGTACGGTCTCGCGCTCGGACACGATGTCGAAATACACGAGCGCAACGTCGATTTCCTTCAGGCCGCGTGCGTCGCAGAGCAGGTGCGCGTAGACCTTCGCCTGCGCCCAGTGCAGCGCGCGATGGTTGGCTGGCATCGCATCGAGGCTGCCGCGGTAGGTCTTGATTTCCTCGACGCGGTTCGCCACGGGATCGTAGCCGTCCGCACGGCCGCGCACGGTGAGCGTGCCCCACGTGCCCGTCAGCGCGATCTCGGTTTCGTAGCGCGCGCCGCGTTTGGACGTGACTGCACCGTGGCCGGCGATGCCTTCGAGCGCCGTCGGCGCGGGCGTGAAGCGCAGGTCGAGATCGCCGCGCCGCGCGGTGAATTCGCACATGGCCCGCACCGCGACGACGTAGCTCATGCGGACAGCCCCGCCGCTTCGGCGTGCGCCACGCCCTCGCCGGCCCATTCGACATCAACGACACGCACCGGCATGCCGTGCGCGACGCAGTATGCAAGCCAGCGTGTCTGGTTGTCCTGCAGCCGGTCGCCGGGGCCTTTCACCTCGATCAGCTCGTAACGGCGCTCATCGGGCCAGAAGCGGACGAGATCGGGCAGCCCCGAACGGTTGCCGCGGATATCCGCGAGCAGGCGCGTGAACCACAGCCGCAGGTGCTCGGGCGGCAGGCACGCGAGCGCTTCATCGAGCAGCGCGTCGGTCAGCACGCCCCAGAACACGAACGGCGATTGCAGCCCGGCCTTCGTCGCGAAATGCCGGCGGATCGTGTCGCGGTACGCGCCCGAATCGAGCTGCGCGAAACACGCGTCGAATGCGTCCGCACGGCGCGCGGCGAAATCGGGGGCATGCAGGTCGGCCGGGCCGCGCTGGAACGGATGGAAGAACGCGCCGGGCACGGCCGCGAACACGGGCTCCCAGCACAGCAGGCCGAACAGCGAATTGATCAGCGTGTTCTCGACGTAATGGACCGGCGAAGCCGGCTGCGCGAGATGGTCTCGCACCGCGAATTCGACGCTGACGAACGCGTCGGGACGCGTGAGCACGAGTGTTTCGCGCGGTGCGCCGGCAGCGGCGGCCGCGCGTTCGACACGCTGGCCGGCACGGCGCTGCAGACGCGGCAGCATGCGCTCGACGCGCTGACGCTCCTCGTCGCTCTCGAAGCGGCCGCGCGCATCGAGCGCCAGCGCGAGCGCATCGTCGTCGCGCCCGCAGCGCTCGAGCACGCGGATGCGCCGGTGGCGGCTGCCGGGCCACGCGCTGCGCGCGTAGGCATCGAGCGCGGCATCCCAGTCGGCGCGGCGCTCGCAGGCCTGCCCGAGCGCGAACAGCAGCTTCGCGCGACGCGTCGCGAGCCACGGCTGCGCGCAGCCCACTGCGTCGATCGAGCGCATCAGGTCGTCGAACGGCAAGTCGTCGGGCCACACGTCGAGCGCGTCGCGACACGTCTGCAGCGCGAGATACGCATCGACGTCGCCGCGCTGCTGGAACGCACGCGACGACGGCGCGATCGGCACGCTTTCGTACTGGAACACGCCGAGATCGGCGAGCACGAATTCGCTCCAGTCCTGATGGAGATTGCCGAAGAACATTAGCCGCAGCCGGTCGCACAGCGCGCCGACCGTCACGCGCAGCACACGGTCGCCGGCCTGCGCGCACCACGCGTCGAGCGGCTGCGCGGTGTCGTGCGCGGGCCGCAGCCGCTCGAGCCATTCGGGCTTGCGCTCGCCGGCATGCGCGGCGAGCGACGGGAAGATGCGCAGCAGGTCGGCCTTGGTCGACAGCGCGAACAGCTCGTCGAGCGTCAGCGCGGGCGCCGGGTCGACCCAGCCGAGCGCGACGAGCGGCGCGGCCGCGTCGAGCGTGCTGCCGATTTCGTCGTACACGAGCTTGCTCGCGCGGAAGTCGGACCCGCTGCGCATCAGCATCCGCACGAGCAGCGCGCGCGACGGCTGCGGCAGCGTCGCGAACTGCCGGACGAACGCGTGCTCATGCGCGTCGAACAGGTCGTCGTAACGCTCGCCGAGCCAGGCCAGCGCGCGTTCGAAATTGGTCAGGTAGTAAAACGCCGGGGGCGTCGGCGAAGCAGGCGTCACGGAGATCGATCACTGTACGTTTGTACAGGTCGGAATCATATCAAATGTGACGGCAGATGCCGCGTGCGACATCTGCCCGCCGCTGCCGGGCCCCCGCTCAGAACTGGTAATTCACCGACATGTCGAACACGCCGTTGGTCGACTGCTGCGTGATCGGGCTGCGCGCCGCGCGGCCGACGAGTTGCTCGATCGCGCCGTCCATCGTGACGAACCAGTGCTTGTTCACGAACCACACCATCGTCACGCCGAGGCCCGCCGACTTGATCCCGGCCCCCGACGAATAGGCCGGCAGCCCCGAGCGCGCGGCGGCGCCCCGGCTCACGCCGAACCAGCTGTTCATGTAGCGCGAATCGGCGAACGACACGGTCGGCCCCGCGAACCAGAAGAAGTTTTCGTTGCTGCCCGGCATCGGCATGTACGCGGACAAATCGCCAGTCCAGCCGTTCGAGCCGCCGATGCTGCGCCGGACATCCGCGCGCAGCACGAGCGGGAATTCCTTCGAGATCACGTAATCGCCCGACAGCTTCATCACGGGCGCCGCGTTGATGTTGTCGAGGCCGTTCAGGTGGCCGAGATCGTCGGCCGAACGACGCCCGAGGTCATAGCCGACCGACAGGCTCACGCGCCAGTTCGGCCCGCGCAGCACGTTCGCGCCGAGCCCTTCGCCGGTCGACAGGAAGAACAGGTCGCGATAGCGGATGTCGAGGTTCGGGCCGCCCATCACGCGATAGCGGTCGGAGCCCGCATAGCGCGGTTGCAGCGTCATCGCGGCGCCGACGCTGACCTGCCACGTGGAGATGGTCGGATCGAACAGTTTCTCGAGCGGCACGCCCGCCGAGTACTGCCACTCGCCGAGCGGCGAAGGCGTCTGGGCCGACGCATCACGGGCGCCGGCCGCCGTGAGCGCCGCGCAGGCCGACAGGCCGGATACGAACCGGCGTGCGCCGGGTGAAAGCAACAGGCGAGCAACAGTCATCAAGGCGTCTCCGTCGGTTGCGCGAAACGGACCTGAAGGAAAGCGCGTCGCGCCTCTCCGGCTACCGCGGCTGGCAGCCTGTGGCGCGAACGTAGCGTGCGCTGAATTAACGGACATCCTACGCGACGCGCGCGAGAGACGCAAAGCGCCCGCCGCGGGCGGGCACCTTGCCGCTTTCCGGATTGAAGGGGGTGGCGTTGCCGGATCAGAAACGCTCGACGTGATAGTCGCCGGCCAGCGCGGCCGGGCTGCGCGTCGACATCATCCGCGAGAACCCGTCGGCGAGCCGTCCGAGCGCCAGCTGTTTCTGGCTGGCGTCCCAGTGCGTATAGGTGTCGTACGCGGCATCGTCGAACGAGACGGTGACGGCCACCGGGCGGCCGCTCGCACGAAAGCCGATCTGCAGCACGCCGCCCGGCAATTCCTCGATGTGATAGCGCAGCGAGCGCGATTCGAAATAGCGGCCCAGCACCTGAGCGATCGCGCGCTTGTCGGGTGATTGAACGTGGATGTCCATGAGGGTCCTCCTTTTCAGTATTCGCGCGGCCGGGGGTAGCGCACCGCTCCACCGGGCATCCGCATCGGCGGCGGATGCGACGGCGGGTCGCCCTGCGGCAGCCCGTCGGGCACGGGCGGGTCGACCGGATCGTCGTGCCCGGGCGGTACCGGGTCCGGGTCGACGTCGGGGGTCGTCGGTTCGGGGCGGTGCAGCATGGATGGCGTCTTCATGTCACTCCTGCGCGACGGCGCGCGCCTCTCGATGGCGCTGCGACCGCGCGCAAGCAACGTGCCCGCCCGTTCCGCCCGGACGCGGCCCGCTCAGTCGTCGTAGGCCGCCATCACCAGCCACATCGTGCGTCCCTCCGCGGTCAGCCGCACCGCGAGCGCGAACGGATCGGCCGGCGTGCAATGCGCGATGAGCGCCTGCTGCGCACGCTCGGGGCCGTCATAGACGATGTCGTTCAGCTCGCGCACCTCGTCCTTGCCGTCGAACATGCGCCGTTCGGGCCGATAAACCAGCGATTCGCGCTTCCACGCGGCGAAACGCGCGCGCACGCTGGCGAATTCGCCGCCGCATACGTTCGCGTCGTAACGTATCCTTTCCCTGGTTGCATTCATCACGTTGTCCTCTTGTCCACGCCGACAGCGCGCGGCGCATGTCCCGCGCACCCGTCCGGCTTCTCCGGCGCGCAAGCGTCGTGCCGTCGGCCCCTGACGGGCACGCCGCTTGCGCACGCATTGACCAGCAAGGAGGTTCGACCATGACCGCTTACGCCACCGGCCGCCACGACGCCGTGTCACCGGCTGCCGGACTGTTCCATCTCGCCACGTCGCGCCCGCCGTCGAAAGACAAGACGGAAGAGCGCATCGACGAAGGGCTCGAGGAGACGTTTCCGGCCAGCGATCCGCCCGCCGTCGGCGGCGCGACTCGCATCGACCCCGCCAAACCGTCCGGCGAACCTGAACGTCGCGCGCCGCACGACCCTTCCCCGCCCCGCGATCACGGCTGACGGCGGCACCCGGCTCGCGACGCGCGGCGGCGCTTCAGCGGGTCGGACCCATTCGGAGTGATCTGATGAAACGCCTTGAACGCAGATGGCATGAAATCAGCGGCGCCGCCGGCGTCGCTGCACTGGCCGCCATCGAAAGCGCAGTGGTGCTGGCAATCGTCGTCGTGACGGGCATCGGCCACTGATATCCCGCAGCGCCCGTCGCGGCAACCGCCGTGGAAGATGTACAAGCGGGCTGGCAAATTTCTCCGTTGCCCGGCCGTCGAGGCCTGGCGCAGGCAGAGTGCGTGCGGCACGGCATCTGCTCACGAATCGTCCTGCTCACGAAGGAGGCGTTCATGTATCGCGTCAACGAGATCATGTCGCGCGACGTGGTGTGCGTCGCACCGACCGACACGATTCGCCATGCGGCCGAACTGATGCAGCGCTTCGACATCGGCGTGCTGCCCGTTTGCGACGGCACCGAACTCGTCGCGATCGTCACCGACCGCGACCTCGCAGTGCGCGCGCTGTCGCACGGTCATTCATTCGATACGCCGGTGCAGGCCGTGGCATCCGCGCCCGTGCAGTGGTGCGTCGAGGACGACGGCGTCGGCGACGTCCAGCAGCGGATGGCCGACGTGCAGCTGCATCGCTTGCCGGTGCTCGACCGCGACCGGCGGCTGGTCGGGATCGTGTCGCTCGGCGACATCGCGACGCGCGCGGGCGGCCCCGAGCGCGACGAGCTGGCCAATACGCTCGAGGACGTGTCGCTGCCGCGCAGGCGCTGACCGCACACGGCTTCTACCTGGAGGTGAACGATGACAACGGACACACCGTCGCGCGCCGACACGCGCATCGTCGGCGGCCAACGCCGCCCTGCCGGCGGCGGGCCGGGGCCCGACGTGATGGCCGCCCGGACACTCGCGGGCGATCGCGTGCTGACGATGGACGGCGACGATATCGGCAAGGTGGCCGACATCATGCTCGACGTGCGCGCCGGCCGGGTCGCGTATGCGGTGGTCTCGTCGGGCGGCGTGCGCGGGCTCGGGCTCGGCGACAAGCTGCTCGCGGTGCCGTGGAACGCGCTCGTGCTCGACGCCGAGCGCAAATGCTTCGTGCTGCCGGTCGCGACCGAGCAGGTGCGCGACGCGCCCGGCTTCGACCGGGACCGCTGGCCGGCGATGGCCGACCCGGACTGGGCCGAGGCGCTGCATGCGTACTACGGCAGTTCGCCGTACTGGCTGATCGAGGAAGGCGAATCGGCACTCGACGCGCCGCCGCACGAGGCGTCGCCGGACAGTCCCGAGGACGGCAAGCGGCAACGCTGACGCCGCTCAGTGCGCGGCCGCTACGGTCCGCGCCAATTGCCGCGCAGCGGCCAGGTGCGCGGCCAGCGTCCCCAGTGTGCCGGCTGCGAACGCGCGAAGCTGCGGATCGCGGCCGTTCTTCGCCTCGTCCTGGTAGAGCCGGATCGCCGACTCATGCGCACGCGGGCCCGCCAGCGCGACGTACGCCGTGTCGAACGCGTGGCCCTCCTTCATTCGCAACGCCGTCACCGCCGGATCGACCAGCATCCGCGATTGCACCGGTACGCCCTTTTGCGCACCGATCTGCCGCAGTTCGCTGGCGATGCGGGCGTGATCGTCGGCCATCCGGCGCGCGAACGCCTTCACGTCGGGGTTCGACGAGCGGTCGAGTGCAAGCTGGCTGGCCTGCCGTTCGACCTTGTCGAGCATGCCCGCCTTGTCGACGAACTCGGCGTCGATGCCGGTCGGCCGTTGCGTCATGCCGGCCTCGTCGGCGGTCGCGCCCGGGCGGACGACACCCGGTGCGACCTGCACCGACGAAGCGGGCGGCGTCTGCGCCCGCGAACACGCGAACGCCAGTGCGCCAACGGCGGCAACCAGTGCGATGGCCGTCCGCGGGCGGCTGTCCCTTTTTCTCCGGTTCGTAGTCATCCGGACCTCCGTATGTCGTGACGGAGCGGGCCGGCCGCGCAGGTTGCCGTCAGCCGCGCCCTTTCCCGCCGTGCGCATCGTCGTCGTGCGCGACGTCGGCGATCACGCTCGCGAGCGTCGGCATGTCGACAGGCTTGCACAGGTACGCATCGAAGCCGGCGGCCAGCACGCGGTGGCGGTCGGCCTTGCCGGCGTGCGCGGTCACCGCGACGACCGGTAAATGCCCGCTGCCGTCCGGCAAATGGCGGATCCGGTCGAGCAGCCAGAAGCCGTCGCCGTCCGGCATCGCGAGATCCGACAGCACGACGCTCGGCGGATGTCGCTGCACCTCGTCGAGCGCGTCGTGCCCCGACTGCGCGGTCGACACCTGCGCGCCCATCGTCTCGAGCGCCGCGGCGAGGCTCGCGCGCGAGGTGGCGTCGTCATCGACGACGAGCACGCGCTGGCCGTCGAGCGCCACCGCGTCCGACGCGCCTGCGGGGCGCGCAAGGCTCTCGGCCGGATCGTCGACGTCCCAGCCGGCCGGCAGCGTGACCGTCACGGTCGTCCCGCGTCCCGGTCCGTCGCTCGTCGCGACGACGTTGCCGCCATGCAGCTGCGCGATGTTGCGCACGATCGACAGGCCGAGCCCGAGGCCGCGCTTCGGTGACGCGAACGCGCCTTCGGGCCGGCTGAAGGTGTCGAACAGATGCGGCAGGTATTCCGGCGCGATCCCTTGGCCGGTGTCGGCGACCGACAGCCGGACGCGTTCGCCCGCACGCGTCAGCGACACGTTGATGCGCCCGCCCGGCGGCGTGAACTTGATCGCGTTCGACAGCAGGTTCGACAACACCTGGCGCACGCGCTCGCCGTCCGCCGGAATCACGCAGCTCGGCATCGCGTATGCCGCCGACAGCTCGAGCCCGTTCGCCTGCGCGGTCGCATCGAGCTCGCGCGCGGCATCGCGCACGACGCGCACCAGGTCGACCGGCACGCGTTCGAGACGCAGCCGTCCCGTCGCGAGCGACGACGCGTCGAGCAGGTCGCCGACCATGTGCGACAGCGACCGCGCGCTGCGATCGATTGCCTCTACAGCCTGTTCCGCGAGCCCGTGCCCGCCGACGTTGCGCAGCACCTCGACCCACCCGTAGATCACGTTCAGCGGCGTGCGCAGCTCGTGCGACACCGTGGCCAGCAACTCGTCCTTCAGCCGGTTCGACGTGTCGGCCTGCGCCCGCGCGTCGCGGGCGCCGCGCAACGCGCGCAGGGTGCGCCGCTCGTTGCGGCGGCGTTCGCTCGCTTCGCGCAGCGTCATCGACAGGCCCGTGCAGTTGCCCTGCGCATCGACGATCGGCGACGCGGCGAAGGTCGCGCGAAAACGGCCGCCGCCATCGCGCACACACAGCACGTCGAGCGGCCCGACCGGCGCGTGCAGGTTCGCGAACGTGGCGGGCAGCGGATGCCGCCGCCGCCAGCGCGGCGCGAGCATCGTCGCGACGTCACGTCCGCTCGCCTGTGCGGCGTCGATCCCGAAGATTCGTTGCGCGGCCGGATTCCAGCTCGTGATCCGGCGCGCGGTGTCGACGCCGACGATCGCCTCGGGCGACGCGTCGACCACCCGGCGCAACAGGCCGTCCGGTTCGCGATGCGGCGCGCGTGCGGCCGCGTCCGCGTCGCCATCGTCGTCCGCGGCGTGCAGGCGATCGTTCGCGATCAGCGGCTTCACCGCCATCACGAGCACGCACTCGACGAAGCCGATCGCGACGAACGCACCGGCCTGTGCGAGCACCGAGGCCAGCGGCGCATCGCGCCACCACAGCGCGCCGATCACGGCCACGCTCGCGACGGTCGCGGCGAGCCCGCCACCGAACGACGTCAGCCAAGCGGCGGCCGCAACGCCTGCATAGAAAGGCAACGGCGCGAATGGCGCGTGCTCGCCGACGACGTGAATCGCCCACGCCTGCAGCGCGGACGCCAGCCCGACGGCCAGCACGACCCATGCACCCTGCCGCAACAGTTCATGAGTCAGGGTCTTCATTGCATCCTTGCCTCGCACCGGCTCCCGTCGTGCCGCGGTTCGGCCATCCGGGATGGCCGCCGAACGTACCGGGCGGGCTTGGAGTCGGCAGCAAGCGATATGCCCGGGACGGACATGACGCGGCGTTCAGGCGAAGCATGACGGGACGGCGCAGGGTGCCGTGCTGCAGGCCGTTCGGCATCGATCGCGGCTGCCCGCTGCTTGTGCGGAACGCGATCGCAACCGTCTTTTTCAATCCGCATCCTGTAAAAAAGCACGGGGCGGCGCAGCCTGTCCCTTCCGGCGGAAAGCCCGATGGACGATGCCTTCTGTCCCCGTCATGGACATTGGAAATTACTATTCCGCGGCACCTTCGCGGCCGTTTCGCTGTCGATGATAAATATTGCAATGAACGGAACTCGTGATGCCGATTTTCAAAACGGCCCGCTAATGCCGATGGGTGAAACCGCAAACCGGTCGAAGCAGCGCGCAGACGGCCGCCGGCTGTCCGGCCGGTCCTCCGCGATGCGCACGCTGCAAGGCCGCATCGAGAAAATCGCACCGACCCGCGCCAGCGTGATGATTGCCGGCGAAAGCGGGGTCGGCAAGGATATCGTCGCGCGCCGGTTGCACGATCTGAGTGCGCGGCGCGACGGCCCGTTCGTGCCCGTCAACTGCGGCGCGATCCCGCCCGATATCGCCGAGGCGCAACTGTTCGGGCACGAGAAAGGCAGTTTCACCGGCGCGGTCGCACAGCGCGAAGGTTTCTTCGAGGCCGCGCGCGGCGGCACGCTGCTGCTCGACGAGATCGCCGAAATGCCCGCGGCGCTGCAGGTGAAGCTGCTGCGCGCGCTCGAGTCGAACGCGATCGTGCGGGTGGGCGGCACCGAGCCGATTCCGCTCGACGTGCGCATCGTGTCGGCCACGCGCCACAACCCCGCCGAAGCCGTGCGCGACGGCCGGCTGCGCGAGGACCTGTTCTACCGGCTTGCCGCGTTCGCGCTGTACGTGCCGCCGCTGCGCCAGCGCGACGGCGACGTCGAGACGATCGCGCAGGAATTCGTCGACACGCTGAACGCGCGGCACCGCTCGCACAAGCGGCTGACCGACGCGGCGATCGCGGCACTGCGCGCGTACTCGTGGCCCGGCAACGTGCGCGAGCTGCACAACACGATCGAGCGCGCGTACATCCTCGCGGACGAAGGTATCGACGTCGCGCTGCCGAAACAGCCGATGCCGCCCGACCGCACGTCGGAGAGCGCGATGGCGCTGCCGCTCGGCGCGACATTGCATCATGCGCAGCAACGCTTCATCGCGGCCACGCTGCGCCATTTCGACGGCAACAAGCCGCGCGCGGCCAAGGCGCTCGGGATCAGCCTGAAAACGCTCTACAACCGGCTCGCGCTGATGCGCGACGACGGCCGCTCCTGAGCGGTGCGGCCGCGCCGCCAGGCCGCGGTCATGCGACCTTGAACCGCCCGACCGTCGTCGCCAGCGCATTCGCCTGCGACTGCAGCGCGGTCGCCGCGGCGGTCGACTGTTCGACGAGCGCCGCGTTCTGCTGGACCATTTCATCGAGCTGCGTGACCGCGCGATTCACTTCCTGGATGCCGCGCGTCTGCTCGTTCGCCGCGTGCGTGATCTCGGAGATGATGGTCGTCACGTTCGATACGTTGGACACGATCTCGCGCATCGTGTCGCCGGCCTGGCGCACCTGGCCGGAACCGGCCGACACGCTCGCGACCGTCGATTCGACCAGCACCTTCACTTCGCGCGCGGCCTGCGCGCTGCGTTGCGCGAGGCTGCGCACCTCTTGCGCGACGACCGCGAAGCCGCGGCCCTGCTCGCCCGCACGCGCCGCTTCGACGGCCGCGTTCAGCGCGAGGATGTTGGTCTGGAACGCAATGCCGTCGATCACGCCGATGATGTCGCCGATCCGGCCCGATGCTTCCTCGATCTTCTCCATCGTCGCGACGACGTCCGACACGACCACGCCGCCGTGCGACGCGATCCGCGACGCAGCCGCCGCGCGCTCGTCGGCCTGGCCGGCGGCTGCCGCCGACTGGCCGACCGTCGCGGTGATCTCTTCCATCGACGCCGCCGTTTCCTCGAGGCTCGCCGCGGCCGATTCGGTACGCGACGAAAGATCCTGGTTGCCGGCCGCGATCTCGTTCGCGGCCGTGCGCACCGATTCGCTCGCGTCGCGGATCTGGCGCATCACGTCGTTCAGCTTGTCGACGAAGCTGTTGAACGAGCGCGCGATGTCGGCGACTTCGTCGCGGCCGACGGCCGGCAGGCGCTGCGTCAGGTCGCCGGCGCCCGAGCCGATCGCGGCCATCGCCTGGCGCACCTGCGACAGGCGGCGGAATGCCGTCGCGGTAATCGCGCCGATGATCAGCGACGCGACGCCGACGATCACGACCAGCGTGATCAGCGACGCGGTCAGCAGCGAGCGCATGCCGGCCGTCGCCTCGGTCTTGTCGAGCAGCACCAGCGCGTACCAGTCGGTGCCCGGCACGGGCCGCGCACGCACCAGCTTCGCGTCGCCGCCGACGCTCACCTCGACGGGCGCCGTCGCGGCCGCGATCGTGGCCGCGCTCGTCGCACCGAGTTCGGGCGACACGTCGGCGACCGGCTTCAGCGTGAGCTTCGGGTCCGGATGCGCGACGACGTGGCCGCTGCTGTCGATCAGCATCCCGAAGCTGGCGGGCGTCGGGCGGATCGATTTCACGTTGGCGATCACGCTGTCCATCGCGACGTCCGCGGCGACGACACCCTTCAGCGCGCCGTCACGCAGGATCGGCACGGCGAACGTGACGACCAGGTTGCCGGTGCCGGCATCGACGTAGGGCGGCGTGACGACCGGCTTGCCGGCCTGCGCGGCCTGCTTGTACCACGGGCGGCCGGTCGGATCGTAGTCGGGCGGGATGCCGGTCGGGTCGGAGAAGTGGAACGCCTTGTCGGCATAGCCCGCGTAGACGTTCGTGAAGCCGCCGGCCGTGGCCATCTGCTTGAACACCGGCAGCGGATCGGGCGTGAGTGCCGCATCCTGCAGCGACGCGATCATCCGGCTGCGGGTGGCGACCCAGTCGGCGATCCCGACCACGTGGCCGCTCGCGACGGAAGTCAGGTTGCGGTCGATCGCATCGTTGTTGTACGAGCGCGCGATGAAGTAGTTGATCAGCGTGGTGGCGACGAGCGCGAATACGACGATGGAGACGCACGCGGCAAGAATGCGGGCGCGGATGGACGAGAGCATGGCAACGACTCGGTAAGGGAGCGCGAACGCCCGGTGGACGAATTCACCGGGTAAACGGCATTCGCGCCGCTTACTTGAGGCCGTCGTGACAATTCAATGAAACATATGACAAAAAACGTCGGCGGCTGTCAGCCGATCGTCAGGTCGCGGGCAGGCGGGCCGATGCGGCGGAAACCGCCGGCAACGCGCTCGGGCGCGATTCGGCCGCGGCCGGCGACGTATCGTGTCAGCCGCGGCAATCGCCGGTCACAGGCGGACGCTCGGGTGCGGATCGGATTCCGCCGCTGACGCACCAGCCTGCGTGTCGGCGTCGAAATCGTCCCGCCGGCGCATCCGTTCGCGCAGGTTCCGGATCGCGAACACGTGGATGTAGTCATGCACGCGCGCGCCGGACGACAGCACGCGCACTTCATCGTCGAGCATCGCACGCAGCTGATCCGCGCCGATCGCGCGCTGTTCGGCGGCTTCCTTCAGTGAATCGAGCAAATTGTCCTTGGACATCGACGGACTCCTGACAGTCGAGGAATAAAGAAACGACGGTACTGGAAGCTTAAAGACTGGTCGACCGCTCGGCGTGCGATGCGCCGGCAGGTGTTTGCGCGCGATCAACGACACGTTGCGTGCCGCCGTGCCGATCCGTCCCCGAACCGGCCGCGCTTGATTCGCGGCGCAAACTGCCCGCGAACGAGACTGGAAGTCCTGCCGCGCCACCCCGGGGCGCGGCACCGGTCGACAGGCGGGCCGTGGAACCGCCGCCGACGCCGATGCACGGAAGAACTTAGACCGATCGAAATCATGCGTCAAGCGGCGCCCGCCGCGCCCGGTTCATTCGTCGGAACACGCCGGCCGGATCGCCGGCGGGCCGGACGATCGGCCAATCGGCCGCGGCGCTTGTCAGCGGATTCCGATACGCACCGCGCAATACCTGACAGCGACTTCAGCGCGCGCCGCTTGGCAGCCTGCTGCCGACCCACGATACTGATCCCATGAACAACGCGTTCATACCGGTTCATCGCCCAGCCTGCCATCGAGCAAGGCGCGCGGGGTCCGGCGCAGGAGACCAACCATGGCACAACGCAACTTCCCGGGCCGGGACGGCCAGCGGCGCGCGTCGGGCAACACGCGCGCCCTGCCCGCCCGGACCCGTAACGTATCGGCCGGCGACCGTCCGTCCGACGATCTCGACACCTTGCTCGCGCTCGCCCGCGAAGCCGGGCTGCTCGTCACGCTCGACGGGCAGATCGGCCGCGAAAAATACCAGAGCGTCGCGGGGTCGATCCTCGCGCTGCAGCGGTTCGCCGCTGCGCTCGGCACGCGACAGGCGCGCGATGCGCCGGCCGAGTCGGAGCCACGCCGCAAGGCACGCCCCGGCTGGCCGCATGCGAACCGGCTGCGCAGCCACACGTGCAGCGCATGCGGGCCGATGCACGTCGTGCGGCCGCGCTCGCGTGTGCGACGCGGCGTTGTCCGCCGGCACGACCTCTGCTCGATTCTTCGGACCACCTGAACCCGCGCGCAGCCGACGCCCGGCACGGGGCCGTGCGATGGCTGCGCGCCGTGACACCTCCGCCGTGCGTGCCGCAGCCGCGTGAATACGGCGGTGCCGTGCCGGCGTCGACCTTCGCCGCGATCCGTCTCGACGCGATCGCGCGCTCCTGCGCGCCGTCCTGAACGGTCGCAATCAAAACAATACCTGCGGGGAAAGTGATCCGACGGGGCCAGCCACGCGGAAAGCGGACGGGGTGCGAGCACCCCGCCCGTCCTCCAAGGCAGCCGTCGGCTGCCTACCCTCGTGCCAGAGAGTTCTCGGTCGGATGACACGCCATGCTAGCGATGGCGCGGCTCCTGTAATCGACGTGGCGACTCGAACGCGCGCTCGATCCCGATCTGCCGGATCAGCGGTTTCGATGCTTGCGTTCGGCTGTCGTCGTACGTGCACGACAGACCGTCGCGATCGCCGGATGTTCCGTCACTGTCTCACGCGATGCCCATGCCGTTTCTGATGCAGGTCAATCGACCTCGGCTTTGTACGCGATGCCGCGCTGTTCACGCCGCGCCGCGCACGAGCAGCACCGGCACTTGAGCAAGGTGCGCCACGCGGCGTGCGACGCTGCCGATCAACCAGGCGGCGATGCCGCGCCGGCCATGCGTGCCGACCACCAGCAGTTCCGCACGCCAGTGCACGGCATCGCGCATCAGCGCGTGGGCCACATCGTCGCTGGTCGGACGCGTTTCGACGATGCCGCGCTTGGTCGGATTCCCGGTCGCGTGGAACAGCGGCGCGATCTTCGCGAGCGCATCGTCGCCCTCCGCACGGTACGCATCCTCGAGCGCACGCACCGGCACGATATCGGTCAGACGAACCGCGCGATCGATCACGTAGGCGGCGTACAGCAACGTCGTCGGCGCCGCGAAACCGAGCCCGACGCGCGCCGCGTGCAGCGACGGTTCGCTGCCGTCGACCGCGAACATCAGCCGCTGCAGCGCGCCGTCCGACGGCCGTGCATAGGCGGCCGGCACGATCAGCAGCGCGCAGCGCGCGCGCTTCGACAGCGTGTCGGACATCGCGCCTTCGATGAGCCGCAGCAGCCCGTGATGCGGATTCGCGCCAACCACCAGCGCGTCCGCCTGCCATGCCGCCGTGTCGTTCACCAGCGCATCGGCGACCGTGCCGCCCGTGACCGACGTATCGACGATGACCTGCTCGACCTCGATGCCGCTGTCGGCGAACAGTGCGGCGACGCGCGCGTTGACGGCGTGCGCTTCGCCCATCATCTCCTCGCGCGCCGACGTCAGCAGTGCGTCGACGCGCGGGATGTCGGGCAGGACGAGGCGCGGGTTGTCGATTGCGCAGACGATGCGCAATCGCATGCCGGGACGCAGCAGCGTGCGCGCGTAGCGTGCGGCGGACAGCGATTCGGGCGTGGGATCGACGGCCAGCGCGATCCGTTCGAGCGGCGGGATGGAATGGGCAGGCTGCATGGCGAAAGCCTCCGTGCGTGCGCGTCGTCGCGGAACGACGACGGGAGCCTCGCGTGGAAGCGGTGCGCGGCGGCCGGGCAGTCGCCGCGGTCGCCGCGATCGGCGGGTAGCCACGCGAAGCGCGGACAAGCGATTCGTTCAGCATAGGTCGTCCTGCCCGCCCGCGCATGATCGCGATCAACGATCGCGCGGCGCCCTGCGCTCGCCGCTTACGACTTCGTCGGGACCGACGCGGCCGGACGGTTCGCGTAGAACAGCGCGTACGCGATGCCGAGCAGCACGATCCAAACGGGCCCGATCACGAGCGCGACGCGCGTATCGGGCGTGAACGCCATCAGCACGACGACCAGCGCGAGAAAGCCGAGCGCCACGAACGACCCGAGCGGATAGAACGGCACGCGGATCGGCAGGCGCGCGATCTTGTCGGCCGACAGCGTGCGGCGAAACCGCATCTGCGCGATCAGGATCACGCACCACGTCCAGATCGCGCCGAACGTCGACACCGACGTGAGCCACGTGAACACGTGTTGCGGCGCGAGATAGTTGAGCAGCACGCCGATCAGCAGCAGCGCGACTGACACGATCACACCGTACACCGGCACGCCGCTGCGGTTCACTCGGCCGAGCATGGCCGGCGCCTGGCCCTGCTGCGCGAGGTTGTAGAGCATCCGCGCGGTGCTGAACAGGCCGCTGTTGCACGACGACAGCGCCGCGGTCAGCACGACGAAGTTGATGATGCCGGCGGCGGCCGGAATGCCGAGCCGCGAGAACGTCATCACGAACGGGCTGCCCTGCGTGCCGATCTGGTCCCACGGATAGAGCGACATGATCACGAACAGCGCGCCGATGTAGAAAATCAGCACGCGCCAGAACACCGAGTTCACGGCCTTCGTCAGCGACTTCTCCGGGTTGCGCGCTTCGCCGGCCGTGAGGCCGAGCATCTCGACGCCGAGATACGCGAACATCACGATCGGCAGCGCGGCAATCACGCCGTCGATCCCGTTCGGCATGAAGCCGCCGTGCGACCACAGGTTCGAGATGCCGGTCGCGACACCGCCGTTGCCGATGCCGAACGCGATCATCAGCCCGCCGCCGATGATCATCAGCACGATCGTGACGATCTTGATCAGCGCGAACCAGAATTCGAATTCGCCGTACAGCTTGACCGCGATGAAGTTCACCGAGCCCATCGCGATGAGCGCCGCGAGCGCCCAGATCCAGTTCGGCACGCCCGGGAACCACATGTGCATGTAGACGCCGACCGCCGTGATTTCCGCCATGCAGGTGACGATCCACACGAACCAGTAGGTCCAGCCGGTCAGGTAGCCGGCGAGCGGCCCGAGGTAGTCGCGTGCGTAGCGGCTGAAGGCGCCGGCGACCGGATTGGTGATCGCCATCTCGCCGAGCGCGCGCATGATCAGGAAGATCGCGATGCCGCCCAGCAGGTAGGTCAGCAGGATGGCCGGGCCGGCCGTGCGGATCGCGGTGGCCGAGCCGAGGAACAGGCCGACGCCGATCGTCGCGCCGAGCGCCATCAGGTTGATGTGCCGTTCTTCCAGCCCGCGGTGCAGCTGGTCTTCTGGTTGTTTCAAGTCCGTCTCCTGGCAGCCGCGAGCGGGCCGCCGTCATTGTGTCGATGTCAATGCGCGACCGTTCATGCCGACTTTTTTGGCAGCCGAAAACGAAATAATCCCTGCTGTCGATTTCCGAATGAGAAACGACATGGATACTGCGTCAATCCGATGGGAATCGCCGCGGATTATCCGTAACTCCCGGAACAATCCGGAAAACGGATCGGGCTTTCACGGAATACGCCCGAGCGGCCCGTGTGGCGCGGCTGTGCGCGTGTCGGACGACAACGGGATCAATCGATTTCGGCGTGAACGAACACGCGTCGAATGTGCGCAATCAAGCGCACGCAATATGCAGGCGGGATTATAGGGAGGATCGGAGACTTCACGCCAGCCGATTTTCGTGGAAATCGCCAAGCGTGAAACTGGAAACGGATTTCGAATGCGCGCGGTGTCGCGCGCGCATTTACTTCGACAACGTCGCCCGCACCGTATATTCGCCTTCGAGCGCCCCGTGTTCGGGACGCACGAAATACCGCGACGAATCCAGATCGGCCGGCATCGGCTCGACCGGATAACCGTGCTTTTCCCACGCATCGAGCCCGCCCTTCAGCGCGCGGATGTTGTGGATCATCTTCTTGCGCTGCATCTTCGCGATCAGGCGCTTGGCCGTGGCTTCGTTCGGGCACACGCAGTAAACGACGATCGGCCGTTTCAGCATTTCCGGGTCGAGCAGGTCCGGCGAATCGAGATCGACCGGCACCGCGCCGGCGATCCGGTACGGCTCGCGCTCGCGGATCGCTTTCGGCCGCGCATCGAAGATCAGCGGCGGCTCGTCCGACGTCATCATCTCGACGAGCTGCGGCGGCGAAATGCGCACCTGCGCGAGATAGCGGCGGAACTGCACGCGGCGCACCCAGCGGTACAGCAGGAACGTGATGAAGATCGCGAGGAACGCGTCGAGGATCGTGCCGCCGCTCGCGCGCACCCACAGCACGAACTGGACGATCTGGTCGTGAATGGCCGCACCGCCGATCAGCCAGAACGCGGCCCACAGCGACGCGCCGGCCAGGTCCCAGAACAGGAACACGCCGACGCCGATCGCGGTCGTGCCGAGCAGCGGCGCCGACACGAGGCCGAGGCCCGGCAGGAACTTGGACAACACGAGCAGCGGCGCGCCGTATCTTTCGAATACGTTACGGGCGAAGCGCAGCGTCGTGTCGAGCGACAGCGAGAAGCGCACGAGGCCGTTCAGCAGGCGCCGGCCGCGCGTGCGGCCCATGAAGAACCACAGCGAATCGGCGAGCATCGTCGCGCCGATCGCCGCCGCGAACATGCTGACCCATGACGCCTGCCCCATTGCCGCCATCGTGCCGCCGAGGATCAGCATCGGCACGGCCGGCACCGGCACGCCGAGCTGCGTGATCAACACGCTCGCGAACACGGCCCACGGGCCGAGCGACGATGGGATAGCGATGGGAAAGTGCCACACGGCGGCGCTCCTGGAAGACATGCGGGCCGCGCGACAGGGCCGTCGGTACGGCGGCGCAACGGCCGCCGCGGCACGTCCGCGACCGACCGGTGCATCCTGCGCATTCTAAACGGGTTTGGCCTCGACCGCGCGGAACACGGGAGATCGGCACGGGCTTTGCGCGCGGCGTGACGCGACCGTGACCGTCACACGTCGGAGCGCTGCGCGAGCCGCGCGACGTGTTCCGCGTAGTCGGGAAACGCGGCAGCCAGCGCGGCCGCATCGGCCAGCTCGAATTCCGCGAACTCGAAGCCCGGCGCCACCGTGCAGCCGACGAGCGCGACATGCTCGGGCGACGCGCAGCGCGCGCCGAACCAGCTCCCGGCCGGCACGACCGCCTGGAACACCGTGCCCGGATGCGTGAGCGGGTTGCCGAGCCGATGGATCGTCAGCCCGTCGTGCTCGTCGAGCACCCACACTTCGATCGGGTCGCCCGCATAGAAATGCCAGACTTCGTCGGAACGGATCCGGTGCCACGACGAATACGCGCCATCGCACAGCAGGTAGTAGATCGCGGTCGACGCGGCGCGTGGCGCACCGTCGGCCGGACGCACCACCGAATCGGTCGCGCGGTAGGTTTCGCGGAAATAGCCGCCTTCGGGATGCGGCTGCAGGTCGAACTGGCGAATCAGGTCGGGGGCGGAGATCGGCATGGCGGATGACGTCGGTAAGGTAGAAAACCGGCATCCGGCAGCCGGCCAGGTTCATCACCCGTGCGACCGGTTCCAGCCGGATGCTCCTGCGTCGATCGCCGCGGCCATGCGCGCGGCGAACACGCGGACACCGGTCGATGCTGCCAGAACTGCGTGTCGGAATGCAACCGTGCGCGCGCAATCGCGCGCATGCGGGTGCGTCTCGAGCGCCCGCTTCCGGCTCGCCGCGCTTGCGGCGGCAGGCGCGCTTTCACGCGATGCGCCGGTCAGCGCGTCGCGCGTTGCATCGGGCAGACAGCCGGCGGATGGGCGCTGCTGCGTGCTGCTCGCGGCGGCGCATGCCGCTGCGCCGCGACGCATTCGCTACGCGGCCGCGGTCGCCCCCGGCTCGTTGTGGCGAACCAGCAGCACGGGTCGGTCTGCCGCGCGCAGCAGCGATTCCGCGACGCTGCCGAGCAGCAGCCGGCGCAGGCCGTGCCGGCCGCTCGTGCCCATCACGATCAGGTCCGCGTCGGCTTCGGCCGCCGTGCGCATCAGCACGGTGGCGACATCCTCGCCGTACGCATCGAGCGCACGCACGGTGCCCGTCACGTGCTGCTGCGCGAGCACCGCTTTCGCGTCGTCGAGCACCGGCGTCACGGCATCGGTCGCGGCCGCATCGCGGTCGCGCTCGGCCGCGAAGCCCGCATCGACGTCGACGAGTTGCGGCCGGTGCTCGACGACATACGCGCAGGTGACCTCACCGCCCGACGCCGCCGCGATCCGGATCGCCTCGTTCAGCGCGAGACGCGCGCTCGGGCTGCCGTCGAGCCCGACGAAAATCCGCTTGTACATGGTCCGTCCCTCCGACCGGGCACGCGTCGCGCATCGCGCCACGGCGGCCCGTTATCGCAAGCCGGCCCGGTGCCGGCTTGCCTGCCGAACAGTCTGCCCCACGTGCCGACGCGCCTCTTGACGCGCGTCAAGCGCGGCCGGCGTGCCCGCTGCTTCACGCCGTTCGCCGCAATTTCAGCTGACCCTATTACAAAAAACATGTAAAACGCGCACAATTTCATCTTGAAAACAGACGTTGCACGCAGCCGGTGCGAGTTTTCCCCGGTTTTGCCGCGCGGCCCGAGTGCCAGGGCCGCCCGAACGACAGTAATGATCATTGAATGACCGCCGGTGGAACCCCAACGCGTGACGCCCGAGGGCTCACGCGCCTCCAGACCATGTTACGCCAGCCGCTCGCGGCTGGCGTCGTCGCGCTGTGCGCCGGCGCCGTGCTGTCGCTCGGCGTCGCGCTGCTGGTGCGCGAGCAGTGGCAAGGCGCCGTCCATACGCGCTTCGAACGCCGCACCACGCACGTGACCGCGATGCTGCGCCACGAGCTGCAGTCCGGCGTCGCCGTGCTCGAAGGTGCACGCGGCGCGTTCGGTCTCGTCCCGGGCATGACGCCCGAGCAATGGCGCCGCTATGCGGAGACGCTCGATCTCGACAGCGCCCGCTCGCCGGTCCGGCAGATCGGCTATGCGCCGCTGTCGCCCGCCGCCCGCAGTGCCCTCGCCGGCGCGAAGCCGTCGCCGGCCGGTCCGCTCGCGGCCGCGACGCTCAGCGCGCCCGCGTCGAATTCGCCGGTCGTCCGCTTCGGCGCGTCCGACGCCGCGCCGCTCGCGCGCGCGCTGCAGAGCGGCGACATCGCGCTCGGCGTCCACCCGGCCGACGACGATACTTCCCGCGACGCCCGCACGCTGACGCTGTTCCTGCCCGTGACCACGTCTCCGCATGCGGCCGTCACGCCGTCCGGCACGCGTGAGGCCGGCGTCGACGGCATGCTGTTCGCGGCGCTGAGCCCGCGGCGCCTGGTCGAGCGCGCGCTCGACGCGGAACGCGGCATCGACCTGTGGATGACGGCCGGCGGCGATCCGCGCGCGATCGTGAGTGTCGAATCGACGACCGATGAAGCGTCGGCGTCGCCCGACCTGATGCGGCGCACCGACGTGCTGAATTTCGGCGGCACCGCGCTGACGCTCCGCTACTCTGCCGACGGCCGCCCGAGCGCGACCGGCGCACAGCGCGCGGCCGGCACCGTACTCGCCGCGGGGCTGATCGCGTCGTTCGCGTTCGCGGCGCTCGTCCATGCGTTGCTGCGCGGCCGCGCCGATGCCGGCGCGAGCACCCGCGGCATGCTCAACGAGGCACGGATGATGGGCATCATCCGTTCGTCGATGGAAGCGATCATCACGATCGACGAGAAGCAGACGGTCGTGATCTTCAATCCGATGGCCGAGCAGGTGTTCGGCGTGTCCGCGATGGAGGCGATCGGCGCGCCGCTGTCGCGCTTCATCCCCGAGCGATTCCGCGCCGCGCACGCGAAGCACGTCGATCAGTTCGGCGTGACGGGCGTGTCCGAGCGGCAGATGGGCCGTCAGCGCGTGCTGTTCGGGCTGCGCGCCAACGGCGAGGAATTCCCGATCGAGGCGTCGATCTCGCAGATCCGCGACGCGTCGGGCAAGCTCTACACCGTGATGCTGCGCGACATCACCGAGCGGCAGCGCGCCGAGAACGCGCTGAAGCAGTCGCGCGAGGAATTGCGCGAACTGTCGGCGAACCTGCAGAACGTGCGCGAAGAAGAAAAGACGCGGATCGCGCGCGAGCTGCACGACGACCTCGGCCAGCAGCTCACCGCGCTGAAGATGGACCTCTCGGTCGTCGAGCAGCAGTTGCGCGTGCCCGGCCGCACGCAACCCGACGAGGACGTGCAGACGCACCTGCAGGGCATGCGGCGGCTGATCGACGCGACGGTCGCGTCGGTGCGGCGCATCGCGGCCGACCTGCGCCCCGTGATGCTCGACGATCTCGGCCTCGTGCCGGCGATCGAATGGCTCGCGAACGATTTCACGAACCGCTACGGGATCGATGTCGAGCGTCACATCGAAACGGGCGGCCTCACCTTCACCAGCGCGGGCGCGACCACGCTGTTCCGCATCGTCCAGGAAGCGCTGACGAACGTCGCACGCCATGCGGATGCGACGCGCGTCGCGCTGCGGCTCGACATCGAGGAAGGCTTCTGCGTGCTGCGCGTCGCGGACAACGGCCGCGGCGCGGCGCCCGGCGCTGCGGCCCACGAGGACAAATCGTTCGGCCTGATCGGCATTCGCGAACGCGCACACATGCTGGGCGGCACCGTGACGATCGACACCGCGCTCGCGCGCGGCTTCTCGATCACCGTCGCCTTTCCGCTCAGTACCGTCCAACAGGAAACGCTCATCACATGATCAAGGTGCTCATCGCCGACGACCATACGCTCGTACGCGACGGTCTGCGGCACATTCTCCAGAACGCCACCGGATTCGAGGTGGCCGGCGAAGCCTGCGACGGCCCGTCGACGATCGCGCTCGTGCGCTCGACCTCCGCGCAGGTGCTCGTGCTCGACCTGTCGATGCCGGGCCGCAACGGCGTCGAACTGATCAAGCAGATCAAGGACGAGAAGCCCGCGTTGCGCGTGCTCGTGCTGACGATGCACGCGGAACAGCAATACGCGGTGCGTGCATTCCGTGCGGGCGCGTCCGGCTATCTGACGAAGGAAAGCGCGAGCGCCGAACTGGTCGGTGCGGTCACGAAGGTGGCGTCGGGCGGCGTCTACGTGAGCCTCGCGATGGCCGAGCAGTTCGCGCAGAGCCTGAACGAGCCGGCCGAGACGCTGCCGCACCAGCGGCTGTCCGATCGCGAATTCGACGTGTTCCGGCGGATCGCGGCCGGCCAGACACTGACCGAGATCGCGAACGCGCTGTGCGTGAGCGCAAAGACCGTCAGCACCTACAAGACGCGGATCCTCGAAAAGATGCAGATGCCGCACGAAGCGGCGCTGGTGCGGTACGCGATGCGACACAAGCTGCTCGACGAAACGGACGACGTGTAACGGACGACGTCTAGCCGCAAAAGGCGAGCGTGGCCGGCCGCGCGACGCGCGGCCGGCGACTGGTGCGCGGGGCTTACTTGCCGGGCACCGGGCACGCGAGATCGCCTTCCTCGCAGGACAGATAGCCCTTCAGCGTTTCGGTGCGCACTTTCGTCAGATCGTCGAGACAGGTCGACACGACCATCGGATACGCGCTGCCGCCCTCCGCGTTCGCGCTGGAGAAACCGCACTCGGCATCGCGGTAGGCAATCCACGCGCGTTGCGCATTCACGAGTTTGTCGGCCAGCGGCCGCGCATCGCGCAGGCGCCCGGTGACGGCCTGGTATGTACGGTTCAGCTCCCCGTCGGATTTCTTGTACGCGCGATCGGCGCATGCCGTCATCGCCGCCTGATCCGTCGCGTCCGCGCAATTCGCCTGCGCATGGGCGACGTTTGCCAGCAGCGCCAGCGAGCACAACAGACCGGTCAAGACACGCATGGATGCTCCTTGTTGTTCGTTGAAATGTGGAACCCGGTGCGGGCCGGTTGCCCTGCCGCGCCTCGGCGCGCGGCAACACCGTCCGCGATGCTAGCGCACGCGCGGACGCTTGTCAGCCGGCGCCTTGCGGCGCCGCGCTGATGACGATCGCCGGCATTGCGTGAGGCATTTATTCGATACGCGGCCGACGCGGATGCCGGACCGTGATGCCGATCGGGCGCGGAAATGCAAAACCCGCACACGGCGGCTACCGTGTGCGGGTTCAGGGGAAGCGGCGAGCCGGACACCCTCGCGGGTGCCTGCCGGCTTAGTGGCCGAAGTACACCGACGAGCGATCGGCGGCGGCCGGCACGACCGTGCGCTGGCCCGACTGCGACGTGGCGGCGGCATTCGTACCGTAGCCCGTTGCGTCGGCTTGTGCGCCGGTGTTTTGCGCGGCGGCGATCTTGGCCTGGGCGGCCTGGATGTTTTCCGGGTAGTTGATCCAGTCGTTCGGGTTGTAGCCCGCCTTTTCGAGCTGGACCAGTTCGGCGCGCACTTGTGCGCGCGTCAGCGGTTGCTGGTTCGATTGTGCAAACGAGACGACCGGTGCGGCCACCAGGGCGGCCAGTGCAACTGCCTTGATCAGCGATTTCATGATGCGTTACCTCCAGGATTGTTTTGTCAGGCGCTTCGGACTCGGGGTCGTTGCGCATGAGTAGAAGTCTAGGAGGCGCGACTATCAGGGTAAATACTTAAATCGCAAATTCAGTGTTGACGGAAACCGTACAATCTCGCGGAAATAAGCCGAATCATCAGACGATTATCGACGTTCGCGCACCGAATACCGCGATACGGTACGCGGCACGCGCCCGCCGCGCGTCAGCGCGGGCGATCGCTATCCGCCGACGCCATCAGCCGGTCGAACAGCAGCGCCTTCAGGCGGACCAGGTCGCCATCGGCAGTTTCGACGAACGCCGCGTGATGCAGCGTCAGCGCCGGCATCACCGGGTCCGCGTGCACCGCGCGTACCGTGCCGTCGAGCGCCAGCAGCTCGACGCGGTCGCCCGCCGCGTACGGGAGCAGTACGCGCAGCGACTCGCCGGCGGCGGCGATCGTCCGGTCGACGGCAATCGACAGCCCGCTCAGGCTGATGTCGCGCACCATCCCGATGCCTTCCGCGTGGTCCGCGCCGCCCGCACAGCAGGCGGCTATCCGCACCGGCACACGCGGCTCCGCGCGTGTGCGCAGCCGGTCGACGAAACCGGGCGGCGACAGGATCATGAACGGCGCGGCGCCCGATGCCTGCACGGCCTCGACCGTCGCGCCGAAGCGCGACACCGCGGCCCGGCCGATCGCCACCGCCTCGATGTCGTCGCCGCGCGCGAATTCGAGCACGGCCGCCGGCTGCGGCTCGACGAACAGCGCACCCGACGCAGCGACGCCGATCAGCCGGCAGCGCTGCAATGCGCGGGTCGTGCCGACCCGGCGGCGAATGCCGATCGGGGCGCCCGCCGACAGCCCCATGCGCGTGGCCGGCGCCGCCGCGCCCTGCTCGCGCGGATCGGCTTCGGCGTCATCGCGCCGGCGCACGGGCCGGAAATGGTCGAACAGGAATGCATGCTGCGCGGCGTCGCGCAATGTCGTGCCGGCCGGCAGCAGCGCGGCGCCGTCGGCGTCGTAGAGATCGAAGCCCAGCGGAACGCCGGCGGAGAGATCGTCGCGCACGAGCGCGACATAGTCGGTGGGAAGCCGCATCGGAGAGGCGCGGAACGACCGCGCGAGCTGTCGTGACAACTTGATTACGGCAGCATCGCGCGAAATCTGAACGGCTTCGTTACTGTGACGCGCCGCTCGCGTCGGGAGCAGGCGGCGCGGACGGCTGGGCCGGCACGGCGGGAGGCGCTGTCTCGATGCCCGCGCCGCTGCCGCTCGTCGTGCCGGCGCTCGCCGGCGGTTGCGCGGGCTGCGGTTGCGAGGCGCCCGCCGACAACGCGGCGGCCGAGGCGGCCACTTCGGACGCCGGCACCCATTCCTCGACGATGCCGCCGGACGCGGCTTCAGGCGCCGACGCGGCCGATGCGGCCGACGCCGCGCCTTCGTCGACCTCGGGCGGACGCTCGATACGCTGCGTCCTGACGGACGCCGGCGCCTTCTTCGACTCGGGCGGGAACCACGTGTCGAACAGGTCCGTCGCGCGCTCGCGCAGCGAGGCGAACCAGCCGGGCGAGGGCTCGGTATCGAATTTCGCCTTCGTGTCGACGATCCGGGCGCATTGCGCGCGCTGGAAGAAGTCGCCGACGATCGGCAGCGCGCTGTGCGCGCCCTGCCCCCAGTAATCGCTGCGCAGCGTCACGCGGCCGTCGTCGAAACCGACCCACGCGCCGGCGACGAGGCCCGGCTGCATCAGGATGAACCAGCCGTCCGCGTTGTCCTGCGTCGTGCCCGTCTTGCCGGCCACGTCGCCGCGGATCCCGAAGCGCGTGCGGATGCTGCCGCCGGTGCCGCGCGTCACGACGTCGCGCATCACGTCGAGCAGCGTCTTGTCGGATTCGGCGTCGAGCGCACGCTCGGGCGGCGCCGACGCGTATTCGGCGAGCACCTTGCCCTGGCGGGTCTCGATGCGCGTGACCATCTGCGGCTCGACGTACAGCCCGCCGTTCGCGATCGTCGCGTACGACGCGACCATCTCCTTCAGCGTGACGGGGCTCGTGCCGAGCGCGAGCGACGGCACGCGTTCGAGCGGGCTTTCACGCACGCCCATGTCGCGCGCGAGCCGCGCGACGGCCGCCGGCCCGACCTTCTCCATCACCTGCGCGGTGATCCGGTTGCGCGACAGCGCGACAGCGTCGCGCAGCGTCATCGGCTTGCCCGTAGGCGGCACGTCGTCGTTCGGCCGCCAGATCTCGCCGCCCTTCAGCGGAATCTCGACCGGCTGGTCGACGAACGTGTCGTCCGGCTTCATTCCGCTCGCGAACGCGACGCCATAGACGAACGGCTTGAACGTCGAACCCGGCTGGCGCCGCGCCTGCGCGACGTGGTCGAACGGCTCGCTGGTGAAATCGCGGCTGCCGACCCACGCACGAATCGCGCCGTCGCGCGGATCGATCGCGAGGAAGCCGGCCTGCACGTCGGTCTTCGCCTTGCACAGCGCGCGCATGAAGCCGCGGTCGGCCGCGAGCAGCTTCATCGCGGCCGCGTCGTCCTTGCCGGCGTCCTGCGCGGCCTTGTACTCGGGCGACTCGCGCATGAAGGTGCGGAACACCTCGTTGTCGGTGCCGCAGCCCTCGCGGCCGCTCCACGCGTTGTTCGCGATGCCCTGCAACTGATTGCCCTGCAGCGTGAGCGCCTGCGTCGCCATCTGCTGCAGCCGCGAGTCGATCGTCGTGCGCACGATCAGCCCGTCCGAATAGATGTTGTAGTCATTGCGATCGGCCCACGCGATCAGCCATTTGCGCAACTGCTGCGCGAAGTGCGGCGCCGGCCCCGGCGGCTCTTTCTGGCGCTCGAAGTCGATGCGCAGCGGCCGGCGCTGCAACTGCGCGAACTGCGCGGGCGACAGCTTGCCGTACTTCACCATCTGGCCGAGCACCGTGTTGCGGCGCTGCAGCGCGCGCTCGGGGTTCAGCACCGGGTTGTAGTAGCTGTTGCCCTTCAGCATCCCGACGAGCGTCGCGCTGTCGGGCACGTCGAGCTCGTCGGCCGACTTGTCGAAATAGGTCCGCGCGGCCATCTCGACGCCGTACGCGTTGTACAGGAACGGCACCGTGTTCAGGTAGGTCTCGAGGATCTGGTCCTTGCTGTAGACCGCCTCGATCTTCAGCGCGGTGATCGCCTCCTTGACCTTGCGCGTGAGCGTCGGTGCGCGGCCGATCTCGTCCGGATACAGGTTGCGTGCGAGCTGCTGCGTGATCGTCGAGCCGCCCTGGCGGCTGCCCGAGAACGTATGGAGCGCGGCCGACGCCGTGCGCTTCCAGTCGAGGCCATGATGCTCGTAGAAGCGGTGATCCTCGGTCGCGATCAGTGCGTCGACCATGTGCGGCGAGATCTGCTTGAGCGACACCCACTCGCGGTTCGACGGCTTGAATTCGGCCAGCAGCTTGCCGTCGGCGGACAGCACCTGCGCGGGCTGGTCGACGCGCGCCTTGCGGATGTCGCCGATGCCCGGCGTGAACGGAATCAGCACGACCACGTACACCACGAACAGCGCCGGCACGGCCGCGCCCGCAAGCAGCACGCCACGGCGCGTCGGGTGGCGGACATGGTGCCACGCGGCGGCGGCGAGAGGCTTGACCCGTGCGGCGGCGGCAGCCGCGACGGGTTGGGCGCGCGCGACCCATCTGGCACAGAAAGCACGCACTGACGACACGTTTCGGCGATTCACGCGGGTGGAGCTCGGCTGAAAAGGGTGCATCGTACCAAACTCGTGCGGTGCGCCGGCCGGCAGCGGCGCTGCACGCGCATGCACCGCGCGCCCTGGCCGGCGTTTCGCACGCAAAAAAGGCGCGTGCCCCGCAACGGGAACGACGCGCCAAACCTGGTACTGCAACCGGAAAACCGCGCGACGGCGGCCGATCGGCGCCGCTGTTCAGCGCACGAGGAATCCGTAAGTGAGCGGATCGCGCTCGTCGACGATCCAGTTGGCGAACCCGCAGATATGTGCGCTGCCCTCCACTTCCGGGATCACGGCCGGGATGTCGCCGACCGACGTTTCGCGGAGCACGCGCCCCTTGAAGACCGTGCCGACGATCGATTCGTTGACGAGCGTGTCGCCGGCCGCGAGCTGCCCGCGCAGGTACAACTGCGCGACGCGGCCGCCGGTGCCGGAGCCCGTGGGCGAGCGGTCGACCTCGCGATCCGCGAACACGCAGCAGTTCGCCTGCGTCGAGCCCGGATGGCGCGGCGCGTTCGCGATGATCGTGCCGTAGATGTGGTTGATCTCCGGGATCTCCGGATGCACGACCGGGTACTTCGCGTTCGCGGCGGCCTTCACTTCCGCGCCGAATCGAATCAGTTGCTCGACGGCCGGCTCGCGCACCGGCAGGTCGAACGGCGCGCCGTCGACGTAGAAATAGAATGCGCCGCCATAGGCGATGTCGCCGGTCACGGTGCCGAACGACGGCGTCTCGACCGACACGTCGCGCTGCCAGATGAACGACGGCACGTTGACGAAGCGCACCGGCCCCGCATGCTCGCCGTCCCACTTCACGAACGCCTCGATGAAGCCGCACGGCGCGTCGATGCCGACCCGCGTTTCCGGCACCGTGCGCTGCACCCAGCCGAGTTCGACCGCGGCCGTCGACAGCGCGATCACGCCGTGGCCGCAATGGTCGCTGTAGCCTTCGTTGTGCACGAAGATCACGCCGAAATCGGCATTCGGCGAGACCGGCTCGGTCAGGTAGCCGCCATACATGTCGGCATGGCCGCGCGGTTCGAACATCAGTGCACGGCGGATCTCGTCGGCATTCTCCTTGAGCCACGCGCGGCGCTGGACGATCGTGTCGCCGGGCAGCCGCGGCAGCCCGCTCGTGACGATGCGGAACGCTTCGCCGCCCGTATGGACTTCGACGGTGGAAAGGGATCGGGAAATTTTCATGTCGAATCGGATGCGTTGAAACGAAGGACGGCGGGCCGGCCGCCGTCCGGTGACAGGCAGTGGCGCACTTACTTCGAATACGGCTCCGGCAGGCCGTTGCGGATCACGTAGACGGTGGTCGGCGCACCCTTCAGGTCGCCGTTTGCGTCGAACGAATAGGTGCCGGCGACACCCGTATAGTTCGACTTCGCGAGCTGCGCGATCAGCTTCGCCTTGTCGGTGGTCGTGCCGGCCTTGACCATCGCGTCGGCGAGCAGCTTCATCCCGTCGTAGTAGTTGACGCCGTAGACCTGCGTATCGGTGTGATACGTGTCGTGGTACTTCTTCAGGAATTCGCGGCCGGCCGCCGTCTTCTCGAGCGCGACGCCGCCCTGCGCGCAGTAGACGATCGACGCGGCGTCGCCCGCGACCTTGCCCATGTCGGCCGAGCAGATGCCGTCGCCGCCGAGCAGCTTCGCGCGCAGCCCGCGCTGCTTCATCTGCTTGGCCATCGGCGCGCCCTGCGCCGCGTAGCCGCCGAGGAAGATCACGTCGGGGTTGCCGGCCTTGATCTTGGTGAGAATGCCGAGGAAGTCGGTGGCCGACGAGTTCGTGTATTCCTGGTCGACGATCTTGATCCCGTTCGCCTTCGCGACGTTCATGAACTGCTCGGCGACGCCTTGCCCATACGCGGTGCGATCGTCGATCACGGCGGCCGTCTTCGCATTCAGCGTCCTGGCCGCAAACGTGGCCATCGTGCCGCCGAGCTGCTCGTCGCTCGCGCCGATCCGGAAGATGTTCTTGAAGCCCTGCTTCGTCAGCGCCGGGTTCGACGCGACCGGCAGGATCGGCACGCCCGCAGTGGAGTACACGCGCGACGCGGGGATCGCGACACCCGAGTTGTACGGCCCGAGCACCGCGACGACACCCTTGTCGACGAGGTTCTGCGCGACCTGCACGCCGGCCTTCGGATCGGCCTGGTCGTCTTCGGAAACCAATTTGAACGTGACGGCCTTGCCGGCGACCTTGATGCCGGCCTTGTTGAGTTCGTCGACGGCGAGCCGCGCGCCGTTTTCATTGTCCTTGCCGTTCGCGGCCTGCGGGCCCGTCAACGGCGCCGAATGGCCGATCATCACGACTTCCTGCGCGTGCGCGGAAGTCAGCGCGCCGGCGGCAACGGCCACCGAGAGCGCGGTAACGAGGTGTCGCATGGTGTCTCCTGATTGGTTTTGTGTGAAACCAATGTAGGACACGCGTGGTCACATCGCAAGCAATTTCAAAATAATTTCGGGATTTTGGTCATATTTAAGACCAGAACGAATTCGCGCGGCGGCGCGCCTACTTCGGCGCGATGTCCCGCCGTACACGGCGGATGTGCTGCTCGACATAGAACGCGGCCGCCTCGGCGTCGCCCGACACGATCGCCTCGTAGATCAGCCGGTGCTCGGACACGTAGAGCCGGATCCGGCCCGCGTCGTAGATGCCGTCGTCCTTCAGGCGCTTCCACAGCGGCTGGTCCATCGTCTTCGCGACTTCGTCGGCGATCTTCACCATCAGCGCGTCGCCCGTCATCAGCGCGAGCTGCCGGTGGAACAGCCGGTCGCTCTCGTTCCAGAGCGCGCGCTGGTGCGGATCGTCGACGTCGGTGATGGTTTCCATCTGCGCGAGATAGCGCTCGGCACCGGGATCGGCGCGGCCATGGGCAGCCGCGAGACGCGCGATCGCGGGCTCCAGGATCAGCCGCACGTCGAGCGTCGACGTCGGGCTGAAGTCGGCCTCCGACGCCGTGCGCGTGTCGCCGCGCTGCGCGAGCACGTCGAGCGGCGCCGCGACCACATAGGTGCCCGAATTGCGCTTCGTGAACACGAGCCCTTCGTTCTGCAGCGCGCCCAGCGCTTCGCGCACGGCCGGCCGGCCGACCTGGAACAGCCCCGCGAGTTCGCGCTCGGACGGCAGCCGCGACTCGGCTGCATAGCGGCCGGCGCGGATTTCGTCGCGGATCTTCTCGGCCACCTGCTCGTAGATCTGCAGCGGCCTGAAACCGCCTTCGAGTGATTCGGGACGCGCGGACATCATCGTATGGCTCCTGCCCGTTCGCGGGCGTGGATCTGGAATGGGTTCGCACTATACCGGAGCGGCACGGGCAACGCGCCACCGCGGTCCTTCTGGACAGATATTAGAACCAAAATCAGCCGTTCGCTTTATTTTCTGGGTTGCAGGTGCGCCAGCAGGTGGTATAGATTCGATCCACACTGCCCTGTGTCACGGTTTCCGGCAACCCCTGGCGGGCGCGGCATGCGCCCGTCGTTCACGCTCACCGACGCCTGCGACGTACACGATGACTGCCCTTTCCCCGATTCCCGTTTTCGATGCGGCCGACACGGCCGCGCTGCTCGCCTACCCGGCGCTGCTCGCCACGCTCAGGCAAGCCGTCGCCGAGTATGCGGCGGGCGAGATCGTCAGCCCCGAGCGCCTGGTCGTACCGCTGCAGGCCGGCGGTGTGATGCTGTCGATGCCGTCGAGCGCGCGCGACCTCGCGAGCCACAAGCTCGTGAACGTATGCCCCGGCAACGGCGCACGCGGCCTGCCGACGATCCTCGGCCAGGTGACCGCGTACGACGCGAACACGGGCGAGATGCGCTTCTCGCTCGACGGCCCGACGGTCACCGGCCGCCGCACGGCAGCCGTCACCGCGCTCGGGATCCAGGCGCTGCACGGCGCCGCGCCGCACGACATCCTGCTGATCGGCACCGGCAAGCAGGCGGCCAATCACGCGGAAGCGCTCGCGGCGATCTTTCCGGAAGCGCGCCTCCACGTGCGCGGCACGAGCGCCGGCAGCGCGGCCGCGTTCTGCGCGGCCCACCGCGCGCAGGCGCCGCGGCTCGTGCCGCTCGACGGCGACGCGATTCCCGATGCGATCGACGTCGTCGTCACGCTGACGACGAGCCGCACGCCCGTCTACCGGGAAGCCGCGCGCGAAGGCCGGCTGGTGGTCGGCGTCGGTGCGTTCACCGCGGATGCCGCCGAGATCGACGCGAACACGGTGCACGGCAGCCGGCTCGTCGTCGACGATCCGGCCGGCGCGCGCCACGAAGCCGGCGACCTGATCGTCGCGCGGGTCGACTGGCAGCACGTCGCGTCGCTCGCCGACGTGCTGAACGGCACCTTCACGCGCGGCGGCCCGCTGCTGTTCAAGAGTGTCGGCTGTGCCGCGTGGGATCTGGCCGCGTGCCGCACGGCGCGCGATGCCCTCGCGACGCGCACGGCCGGCTGACCGGGCACCGGCGCCCTTCAGCCGCGTACGCGGCCTCGCACTGCCGAAACCGCCCCGGCGGTTTCCCGTACGCGTTGTAGGAAACGCCCTACAACGCGTCGAAGCGGCCTACACCAACTTCCAATTCGGCCGATTTCAATTTCGGCGGCGCAACACGATACTGCCGGCATGAATGCCAGCCTGTCACCCGCCGCGCTCAGGGTGTTTCTCGTCGATCACGCCGTCGCCGTCCGGCAGCGCATTGCGCTGCTCGTCGGCGCGATCCGCGGCGTCGCCGTCGTGGGCGAAGCGGAAGACGGCCAGGACGCGTGGACGCACATCTGCAGCAGCCGGGCGGAGGTCGTGATCGTCGACGTGCGGCTCGCGGACGGCAGCGGCCTCGACCTGATCGGGATGCTGTCGAAGGTCGCACCGCGCATCGTCACGATCGTGCTGACGAATCACTCGGCACCGGCATTCAGAGAGGCATGCGCGACGGCGGGAGCCGACTACTTCTTCGACAAGACCGTCGAATTCGACGCCGCATGCCGTGTCATCGAATCCCTGGTGCACGCTCGCGTGCACCGCCCCTGACGAGCCGGAGTGACTTATGTCCACAGCCACCGCCTGCGCCGCCGACGTCTCCGTCGTACCCCGGCCCACGATTCCGCTGCGCACGGTCGCGCGCGCCGACGCCGCCAAACATCCGGCCGCCCGCTGCTCGGCCTGCGCGATGCGCTCGATGTGCCTGCCGCCGCACCTGACGGCCGCCGAATACGGCCGCCTCGACGCGATCATCTGCACGACCCGGCAGGTTCGCCAGGGCGACGCGCTGTTCCGCATCGACGATCCGTTCCAGAGCATCTATGCGGTGCGTGCGGGTTCGTTCAAGACGGTGATGATGCATCGCGACGGCCGCGAGCACGTGACGGGTTTCCAGATTGCCGGTGAAACGCTCGGCATGGACGGCATCGGCGGCGGGCAGCATTGCTGCGACGCGATCGCGCTGGAAGACAGCGTCGTGTGCATCATCCCGTTCGGCGCGCTCGAAGCGGCGTGCCGCGAGATGAAGCCGATGCAGCACTTCCTCTACCAGATGCTGAGCAGCGAGATCGTCCGCGAATCGAGCCAGATGCTGTTGCTCGGCACGATGTCGGCCGAACAGCGCGTCGCGCATTTCCTGCTGAACCTGTCGTCGCGGTTCGAGGCGCGCGGTTATTCGGCGACCGAGTTCAACCTGCGGATGACGCGCGAGGAGATCGGCTGCTATCTCGGGATGAAGCTCGAAACCGTCAGCCGGATGTTCTCGCGATTCCATCGCGAAGCGCTGGTCGAAACGCGCGGCAAGCGCGTGCGCATCATCGACGCGCAAGCGCTCGCGCGGGTCTGACGCGCGACACCGGATCATCCGCGCAGCGCCACCGTTGCGCCGCCCGCCTGCCATGCGATCAGCGCCTGTTCGGCCTGTGCGAAGGCGCGGCGCAGCGCATCGTCGACGTCATTGCCGACGCACGGCGGCAGCGGCCTGAGCGCCGCGTCGTGCATCACCAGGTCGAGCCGCACGTCGTACAGCCGCGCCCCGTCGGTCGCCGCGCGCGATTCGATCGCGAGGTGGCAGCCGTCGATCAGCGCGCGGAACCGTTCGAGGCGCACCAGCTGTGCGCCGGCCTCGGCTTCCACCGCGGCGGCCCCCGTGAATCCCAGGCAGGCGATCTGCATGCCCACGCCCATGTCGTGTCTCCTGACGGGGCCGCCTGCTCGTCGACCGCCTTGCTTGTGCCGCCCGCATCACGATGCGGCGGCACGCGTTTCCCGTGGCGTGGCGCGATGCTTCGATCGCTGCCCGGCCGGCCATCCTCCCGCGCCTTCGCCGGCGCGGGCCGTTCATACGTTGAAAACCTGCGACGACTTCATCTCGATCCATGTCATGCCGGCCCGCAGCCCTTCGATCATGGCCTCGCGCTCGGTCGGATACGCATGGCTGTGCTCGAACGTATGATGAAACCGCGCGGCGCCGGCGCCGTGCTCGACGGACACGCGGCAGCGGAACTCGCCCGATTCGCACGGGCGCGTCTCGACTTCGACCGACCAGTCGCGTTCGTGAATGTTGCCCTGCAGTGTCATGCGCCCTCCTGCGGTATCAGTCTTCGAGCCGGAAGTGACCGCTGTGAAGCAGCACCGGCCGGCCGCCGATTTCCTCGAGCATCCGCCGTGCCATCGCCTCGATCGCCGACCGGTGCCCGTCGAATGCGGCCAGCAGGTCGCGTTCGAGCAGCGACCGCGCGCCGAAATGGTCTTCCAGCGCCTCGGCCGTGACCGCGCACTGTACGAAGCGCCCGTCGACCAGCGCCGAAAACGCGACGACCAGGTCGCGCGCGCAATATTCGGGCGGCTCGGGCGGAAAAGTAATGTGCATCTGTCGGCCTGTCATCGTCGTGATGGCTCCATGACGAGAGCATAGTGGCGTGCGCGGCCGCGCGCTTGACCCACGTCAAGCGGTTCGCTGCACTGCACGATCGCGGTGCAGCAACGCGACGCGGCCTCAGCCCGCGTCGGGCTCGATCGCCGCGCCGCGCTCCGCGAGCAGCTCGCGCAGCACGCTGCGGTGGCAATGGCGCTCGTCGTCGCAATAGCAGCCGATCGAGAACGCCGTGGTGGCCGACAGCGCCGCCAGCAGGTCCAGCACCTTCGCCGGATCGCCATGCGCCATCTCCGCGCGGAAGTGGCGCTTGAACGCCTTCCATTCGGCGTCGGTTTCGGCGGCCTGTGCCTGGGCAACGAGTTCGGCGCTCGGCGACAGCGTCGGCAACCATACATCATAGTAGTTGCGCGACGCGAATTCCGCCTTGGGAACGCCACGCGGCGGGCGCCGCACCGTGCCGATCCGCAGGCCCTCGCCGGCCGCGCGAGGCGTGCCGAGCTGGATGATCCGGATGCCCATGTCGCTCCTTTCGTGTTGCGTCGGATGCCGTGATCGTACCGCCGCAAGCGCGAGCGCGTGTGCCTCCGTCGGCCGGCGCACGTTGCCGCCGCGCAAGAAAAAACCGGCTGCTCCCGCGACGGGAAGCAGCCGGTTCCTCCAGCATCGTTCGTTGCGCGCCGGGGCGCACCGCGCTCAGACGCCGCTCTTCAGCACCTTGCCGATCGCATCGGCGACGATGCCGACGTTCGAATCGTTCAGGCCCGCCACGCACATCCGGCCCGATCGCAGGATGTACACGCCGTGCACTTCGCGCAGCGCGTCGACCTGCGATTCGGTCAGGCCCGTGTACGTGAACATCCCGCGCTGCTTCACGTAGCGCGTGAGCGCCTCGCCGCTGACGTGGTCGCGCAGGCCGTCATGAATCGACTGGCGCATCCGCGCGATGCGGCGGCACATCGCCGACAGTTCCTCTTCCCACTGCTTGCGCAGCGCCGGCGTGCCGAGCACGGCCGCGACGACCTTCGCGCCGTAGGTCTGCGGGTTGCTGTAGTTCGAGCGCACGGCGCCGGCCAGCTGGCCGAGCACGCGGTCGGCCGCGGCCGCATCCTCGCAGACGACGCTCAGGCCGCCCACGCGCTCGCCGTACAGCGAGAAGTTCTTCGAGAACGAGTTCGCGACGAGCGTCGGCACGCCGCGGCGGGCCAGCTCGCGCACTGCAAACGCGTCCGCGTCGAGGCCCGCGCCGAAGCCCTGGTATGCCATGTCGACGAACGGCAGCAGCCCGCGCGCCTCGATCACGTCGATCAGCTTCTCCCACTGGCCTTCGTCGAGGTCGACGCCGGTCGGGTTGTGGCAGCACGCATGCAGCAGCACGATGCTGCGCGCCGGCAGCGCGTCGATCGCCGCGAGCATCGCGTCGAACTTCAGGCCGCCCGTCGCTTCGTCGTAGTACGGATACGTGTTCACCGTGAAGCCGGCGCGCTCGAAGATGAAGCGGTGATTTTCCCAGCTCGGGTCGCTCAGCCACACCTGCGCATCCGGGAAATAGCGCTTCAGGAAATCGGCGCCGACCTTCAGCGCGCCCGAGCCGCCGAGCGTCTGCACCGTGGCGATACGGCCGGCCGCGCGGGCCGGGTGATCGGCGCCGAACACGAGCGCTTGCACCGCGTCGCGGTACGCGGCCAGGCCGACCATCGGGAGGTACGGCTTCGGGCCGCTCTCGCGCTGCAGCGCGGTTTCGGCTTCGCGCACGGCGCCCATCACCGGAATCCGGCCTTCGGCGTCGAAATAGATCCCGATGCTCAGGTTGACCTTCTGGTCGCGCGGATCTTTCTGGAAGTTTTCGTTCAGCGTCAGGATCGGATCGCCCGGATACGCGTCGATATGTTCGAACATGGCTTGAGTCGGTCTCGTTTGGAAGAATGATCGGTCGTGGCCTGCGTCAGCGTGCGGACACGCCGTCATGCACCGCATAGCCTGCATTCTTCTGACGGAAGCGATACCCGACCGCGAGCACCGCGAGCCAAACCGGGATCAGGTACACCGACAGGCGGAGATCCGGCGTCAGGTACATCACGACGAGAATGCCGGCCATGAATGCCAGGCACAGGTAATTCGTGAAAGGATAGCCCAGACTGCGGAAGGAAGTCTCCTCCCCGGCTGCACGCTTGGCCTGGCGGAACTTCAGGTGGATCACCGTGATCATCGCCCAGTTGATGATCAGCGCCGACACGACGAGGCCCATCAGCACCTCGAACGCCTTGCCCGGCATGAAGTAGTTGACCAGCACGCACACGCCGGTCGCGAGCGCCGACGCGCCGAGCGCCGCGAGCGGAATGCCGCGCTTGTTCACCGAGCACAGCACCTTCGGCGCATTGCCCTGCTGCGCGAGGCCGAACAGCATCCGGCTGTTGCTGTACACGCCGCTGTTGTAGACCGACAGCGCGGCCGTCAGCACGACGACGTTCAGCACGTTGGCCACCACGTTGCTGCTCAGCGCATGGAAGATCAGCACGAACGGGCTGCCGCCGGTGACGACCTTTTCCCACGGATACAGCGACAGCAGCACGGCCAGCGCGCCGATGTAGAAAATCAGGATGCGGTAGATGACCTGGTTGGTCGCACGCGGAATGCTGCGCTTCGGATCGTCGGCCTCGGCCGCGGTGATGCCGATCAGCTCGAGCCCGCCGAACGAGAACATGATCGCGGCCATCGACATCACGAGCCCCGACACGCCGTTCGGGAAGAAGCCGCCGTGCTGCCACAGGTTCGCGACACTTGCTTCAGGCCCCGCATGGCCGCTCGCGAGCAGCCAGCCGCCGAAGCCGATCATCCCGACGATCGCGGCGACCTTGATGATCGAGAACCAGAATTCCGTCTCGCCGTACGACTTCACGCTTGCCAGGTTGAGCAGGTTGATCGCGACGAAGAACACCAGCGCCGACACCCAGGTCGGCACGCCCGGCCACCAGTACTGCACGTAGATCCCGACGGCCGACAACTCGGCCATGCTGACGAGGATGTACAGCACCCAGTAGTTCCAGCCGGACAGGAAGCCGGTGAAGTGGCCGACGTATTTGTTCGCGAAGT
This sequence comes from Burkholderia sp. BCC1972, assembly GCF_905339605.1. Lineage (NCBI taxonomy): Bacteria > Pseudomonadati > Pseudomonadota > Betaproteobacteria > Burkholderiales > Burkholderiaceae > Burkholderia > Burkholderia sp. BCC1972. Next base: position 128,557 of record NZ_CAJPGH010000008.1, read on the forward strand.
AGCTGAACGACCCTGCGACGGGCTCGTCGACGACCATCTCGCCGAGCTGGCGCATGATGAAGAACGCGACGATGCCGGCTACCGCGTAGCCGAGCAGCACGGACGGGCCCGCCATCTTGATCGTCTGCGCGATGCCGAGGAACAGCCCCGTGCCGAGCGCGCCGCCGAGCGCAATCAGCTGGATGTGCCGGTTCTTCAGCCCGCGCTTCAGGCCGTCGCTCTCGTTTCCAGAAACCATGTCTTCTCCATTCTGCCCGCCTCCGCCGGAAGCGGTGCGGCGCGCCTCGGTGTGCCGGGCGCTGTTTTTGCTGTGCCGGCAGCCGTTCGTGGGGCCACCGGGTTGGGGGACTGCAATCTTCGTGTGGCGGCGCCCGATTCGCGTCGGCGTGAACAGGCGCCAGACCGACTGCCGACTTGTCGCCCGCGCCGCATTGCTGCGGCCGCACACGAAAATCCGGGGTCAGTTTAGCGTTGCGACGACGAAATCGGGTTGCGTAACCGGTTCATGCAAACCCTACATTATGAGATAAGATTGCGCTCAGGAGACAAATAAGGAAACAAAATGCCTGAACCGGTTCTCGATCGTATCGACCGACATTTGCTTTCGATCCTGCAGGAGAACGGCCGTGCGTCGAACCTCGACCTCGCGAAGGCCGTCGGCCTGTCTCCCGCGCAGACATTGCGGCGCCACCGGCGGCTGGAGGAGATCGGCGCGATCCGCCGCTATGAAACCCGTCTTTGCCCCGACACGCTCGGCTTCGGCGTCACGGCCTTCGTGCACGTGACGATGGAGCGCGGGCATATCCGCGACCTGTCGAAGTTCCAGAAACTGGTGTCCGATCTCGCGCAGATCCAGGAATGTTTCTCGGTGACGGGCGACATCGACTACGTGCTGAAGGTCGTCGCGCACGATTTGAAGGGGCTGTCGCGGTTCCTGCTCGAAACGCTGATGCGGATTCCCGGCGTGAGCGGCGTGCATTCCAGCGTGTGCCTCGACGAGATCAAGTGCACGAGTGCGATGCCGGTGGAAAGCTGACGCAGCACGCGGCGCGCCCGGCACATCGGGTCGACGCGTTCACCGCACCGCTTCAAACACACTGATCAGCAACGCCCCCGCGGCGATCACCGCGCATCCGGCCGCCCGGCGCGGCGTCAGCCGTTCGCCGAGATACACGCGCGCAATCAGCGCCGCAAACACCACGCTCGTTTCCCGCAGTGCCGACACCGGGCCCATCGGCGCGCGATCCATCGCCCAGATCACGATGCCGTACGCGAGCGCCGCGAACACGCCGCCGCAGGCGGCCTTCGCCGTCTCGCCGCCCTCCTGCGCGAGCCGCAGCGGCCCCGCGCGCAGCCGGTAGTACGCGGCCATCATCACGCCCGTCGACACGAACATCCACGCGGTATAGCCGACCGTGTTGCCGCTCTCGCGCACGCCGATCCCGTCGACCACGCTGTACGCCGCAATCGACACGCCGGTCGCGAACGCCGTCGGCAGCACCTGTCCCATCCGGTGCGTCGCGTCGCGCCCGCGCTCCAGCCCGATCGCCAGGATGCCCGCGCAGATCAGCACGAGCCCGCCCTGCGCGCCGGCGTTCAGGTGTTCGCCCGCGAACGCCGCCGCGCCGAGCGTGACGAGCAGCGGCGCGGTACCGCGCGCAACCGGATACGCGACGCTCAGGTCGCCATGCTCGTAGGCGCGCACGAGCAGCAGCGTATAGACGACGTGGATCACGGCCGACGCGACCACGCAGAGCCAGCTCGCCGGCGTGATCGGTGCGGCGACAGGCAGGAACAGCAGCGCGAACACCCCGATCGCGATCTGCAACACCGTGGCCGAGCGCAACCGGTCGCCGCTGCTGCGCACCAGCGCATTCCATGACGCATGCAGGAACGCCGCGCACAGAACGGCGAACAGAACGGGGATCGGCACGCTGAAACCTCCCTGGCGATCGGGAATCACGCGACGGGCGCGACAGGCGCTCATCGTATGAATGCGTCACCGGATTGTCAAAAAAGCGCCGCCCAGCGTTGCGTGGCCGAACTGGCTGGCCACGCCCTTTCGCCCGCCCTGCATGGCTCCCGCGGCAGCCGCCCGCTCGCCGCCGAATGTGACGCCGAGGTGGCACACGGCCCGCCGCTTTCCATTTTCTTTCGCCTCGCGCCACGCCGTAATGAAATCGATACCGCAGCGCAACCGTCGCGAAAACACTCCGTCCCCATATCTTCATATGCGACTGTTCCAATGCGCGTGCTCCCTCACGAGCTCCGCGCCGAACCGATACGGCGACGGGGCCGCTCACCACCATCGCTGACCTTACCTGGAGTTTCCCGATGTTCCGTCAAGCCTTGCTCGTCACTGCCTGCGCGGCCGCAGCGCTGGCGCTGTTCGCCTGCGGCGGCAGCGACGACCCCACGTCGACGCCCGCCGTGTCGTCGCAGGACGCGCTGCAGACCGCCACGCCGATCAAGCACGTCGTCGTAATCTATGGCGAAAACATCTCGTTCGACCACTACTTCGGCACCTACCCGAACGCGACGAACCCGTCGGGCGAACCGGCATTCAACGCGAAGTCCGGCACGCCGACGCCGAACGGGCTGACGGGCACGCTGCTCACCGCGAACCCGAACTTCACGAACACGGCCAACGGCACCGACGCGGCGAACCCGTTCCGCCTCGACCGCACGCAGGCCGCGACCGCCGACCAGAACCACGCGTACACGGCCGAACAGCTGGCCGAGGACAACGGTCTGGCCGACCTGTTCCCGAAATACACCGGCAAGGGCTCGTCCGGCGGCGCCGGCGCGTTCGGCACGAAGGGCCAGGTGATGGGCTACTTCGACGGCAACACCGTGACGGCACTGTGGAACTATGCGCAGCGCTTCGCGATGAGCGACAACACGTTCACGACGGTCTACGGCCCGTCGACGCCTGGCGCGCTGAACGTCGTGTCGGGCCAGACCAACGGGATGCAGATCGTCAAGACGTCGAAGCAGCCGTCGACGCTCGCCGCGACCTCGTACTACATCAACGACGGCCAGGGCGGCTTCACGATGATCAACGACGTCGACCCGGGCTTCGACGTGTGCTCGAGCACGACCGACCAGGCGATGATGACCGGCAAGAACATCGGCGACCTGCTGAACGGCGCGAAGATCACGTGGGGCGGCTTCATGGGCGGCTTCAACCTGTCGACGACGAACGGCAACGGCACGACCGGCTGCGCGCGCAGCACGGTCGCCACCGCGGTGAACGCCGCGACGGCCGACTACATTCCGCACCACAACTGGTTCCAGTACTACGCATCGACCGCGAACCCGCAGCACACGCGCCCCAGCTCGGTCGCGGCGATCGGTTCGAGCTTCCAGGCCGACGGCAAGACCGCCGAACCCGCGAACCACCAGTACGACACGGACGACTTCTTCGCGGCCGTGAAGGCCGGCAACTTCCCGTCGGTCAGCTACCTGAAGGCGCCGGCCGCGCAGGACGGGCACGCGGGCTATTCGGATCCGCTCGACGAGCAGGCGTTCGTGACGAAGGTCGTCAACTTCCTGCAGCAGCAGCCGGACTGGCAGAACACGGCCGTGATCGTCACCTATGACGACTCGGACGGCTGGTACGACCACGTGTACACGGCGCCGACGCACGCATCGTCGGACGCGGTCGACCAGGTCAACGGCAGCGGCAAGTGCGGCACGGGCGGCACCACCGGCGTGAACGGCGCGACCGTGAACGGCCGCTGCGGCCCGGGCGTGCGCATTCCGCTCGTCGTGATCTCGCCGTACGCGAAGCAGAACTACGTCGACCACACGATGCTCGACCAGGCGTCCGTCGTGCGCTTCATCGAGGACAACTGGCTCGGCGGCCAGCGCATCGGCGGCGGCTCGTTCGATGCAACGGCGGGCGACCTGCGCAGCCTGTTCGATTTCACGTCGAAGCCGAACACGACGCCGCTGTACCTCGACCCGACGCTCGGCACTGTCCTGAGCGCCGCACCGGCGATCTGACCGTCACGGCATGACCCGCATGGCCGGCGCCTCACGCGCCGGCCGTTTCCATTTCAACGCACCGCTTCGTGCGGCGCACGATTTTCGACCGACAGCATGACAGCTCGCCCCGCGTTTTCGTCTCCCGACACCTCCGGCGCCCCCGCGCCGCGCGCCCCTTCCCGCCTGCTGCGCCGCGCGGCGTTCGTGCTCGGTGCGGCCGTGCTCGGCTATGGCGCGTTCGCGATCGCGTTTCCCGCGCAGGTGCCGGCGGCGATCGGCACGGTGGTCGCCGACTGGACGGGCGCGAATCCGCATCCGGTCGTGCTGCAGCGGCCGGCCGCGCAACCGCTGTCGGCGGTCGCGCAGCTCGGACGCGCGCTGTTCCACGATCCGTCGCTGTCCGCGTCGGGCAAGCAGTCGTGCGCGTCGTGCCACAGCCCCGATCATGCGTACGGCCCGCCGAATGCGCTCGACGTGCAGCCGGGCGGCCTCGCGATGACGCAGCAGGGCTATCGCCCGCCGCCGTCGCTGATGTACCTGTACCGCCAGCCGAACTTCAGCATCGGCCCCGATGCCGGCGAAAACGATGCCGCGCCGAGCGTCGCGCAGCAGGCCGCGTCGGCGGCCGGCGTCGTCAAGGCGCAGAAGGTGGCCGGCACGTCGGCCGCGCCGCAGCTCGTGCCGCAGGGCGGGATGTTCTGGGACGGCCGCGCCGATACGCTGCAGCAGCAGGCGTTCGGCCCGCTGCTGAATCCGGTCGAGATGGCGAACGCGAGCATCGATGACGTGGCGCACAAGCTCGCGCAGTCGTCGCACCGCACGCAGTTCGAGAAACTGTTCGGCGCACGCGTGTTCGACAGCCCGCAGCTCGCGGTATCGGAAGCGATGTTCGCGATCGCGCGCTACCAGGTCGAGGATCCGTCGTTCCACCCGTACGACAGCAAGTACGACCGCTGGCTCGAAGGGCGCGCGCGTCTCACCCAGGCGGAACTGCGCGGGCTGCGCCTGTTCAACGATCCGGACAAGGCGAATTGCGCGGGCTGCCACCTGTCGAAACCCGGCAAGGACGGCTTGCCGCCGATGTTTACCGACTACCAGTATGAGGCGCTCGGTGCGCCGCGCAACAAGGCGCTCGCGCAGAACCGCAACCCGGCGTTCTACGATCTCGGCGTGTGCGGGCCGTTCCGCGACGACCTGAAGGACCAGACGCAGTATTGCGGGATGTTCCTGACGCCGACGTTGCGCAACGCGGCGACGCGCCAGGTGTTCTTCCACAACGGCGTGTTCCATACGCTCGACCAGGTGATGGCGTTCTACAACGAGCGCAGCATCTCGCCGCAGAAGTTCTATTCGCGCGGCACGGACGGCAAGATCGACGAGTACGACGACATCCCGCCGAAATATCGCGCGAACGTCGACGTGACCGATGCGCCGTTCGACCGCAAGCCGGGCGACAAGCCGGCAATGACGGCGCAGGACATCAAGGATATCGAAGCGTTCCTCGGCACGCTGAACGACGAGCCGGCGCAGCACTGAGCGCCGGTCGAGCGCCGCACCGCATCAGCGGCGCGCGCGGATGCACAGGAAGGCCGGCGCCAGCGACAGCTCCGCGTGGAGCCGTTCCGACGCGGCCTTCATCTCCGGCAGCGGCTTCGGTTCGACGAACCGGTCGAACCGCCAGCCGCCGTCGGCGACCGCATTCAGGATATCGGCGAGCGGCCGCCGCCAGGCCTCGACATAGGGCCGCGGCTCGCCGAATCCCGACCAGTGGAAACCGAAGCGCGACGTGTCGAAGTACGTACCATCCCCGCGCGTGCGCTCGTCCATCCAGTCGCGCATCGGATGCGCCATCGAGAACACGAGCGTCGCACCGGGGCGCGCGACGCGCCGGAATTCGCGCAGCGTCGGCGCGAGATCGCGCACGTAGTCGAGCGCGAGCGAACACAGCACCTTGTCGACGGATGCGTCGGCCAGCCACGCGAGCGGCGCCTCCAGATCGCCCTCCACGACATCGACCGCAAGGCCGTCGCAGCGCGTTCGCGCGAGCGCGATCATCTCCGGCGTGACGTCGAAGGCCTGCACGGTCGCGCCGCGGCGTGCGAGGTGTTCGCTGCAGATGCCGGGCCCGCAGCCGGCATCGAGCACCGTCAGGCCGTCGACGTCGCCGAGCAGCGCCATCGTCGCCGGCCGTTCATACAGCGCGTTGTGCGCCTTCGTCGGCGCGATGTCCGCGTAGCGTTGCGCGAAGCTCGCGTAAGCGCGGCGGCCCAGCGGGTCGTTCAGGTCGTTAGGGTCGGTCATGTGGCATCCGTCGGTCGAAACACGGCAGCCGATTCTGCCCGATCGGATGACGGATGGCGACTGCCGTCGCGCCTGCATCAGGACAGGCTGTCGAGCAACCGATACCACGCGACCCCGGCCGCGATGTAGAAGCGCTGCAGCCCGTGCAACGGAATGGGTCGGATCGGCGAAACCCGGAACGGCAGCGGCAGTTGCACGTCGCCCGACAGATGCGCGGCCAGATGCTTGCCGAGCGTCGTCGCCATCGCGATGCCGCGGCCGTTGTAGCCGAGCGCGATCGTCACGCCCGGCGCGGGCTCGTGCACGTGCGGCAGGAAATCCGCGGTGATCGCGACGCGCCCCGCCCAGCGGTATTCGAACCGGACGCCCTTCAGTTGCGGATACAGCAGCGTCGTCGCGCGCTCGAGATGACGCCAGTCGCTCGGCGCGCGCGGGTCGGCGAACGGGCCGCGCCCACCCATCAGCAGGCGCCCGGCCGCGTCGCGGCGGAAGTACAGCAGCAGACGCCGCGCATCCGATGCGACCTCGCCGCCGGCGAGGATGTCGCGACCGAACTCCGGCGCGAGCGGTTGCGTCGCGACGATGAAACTGTTCGCGGCGATCACCGACTGGCGCAAGCCGGGCCACAGCCCATCCGTGTAGCCGTTGGTCGCGATCACGACGCGCTCGGCCGACAGCGTTGCGCCGCCTGACGTCACGATCCGCCAGCGGCCGTCGGCGCGCGTCAGGCCGACGGCGCGCGTCGACCCGTGCACGACGGCCCCGCTCGCCTGCGCGGCGCGCACGAGGCCACGCGTATAGCTGAGCGGCTGCACGCTGCCCGCGCGGCGATCGATCCAGCCGCCCGCATACGCCGGCGTGCCGAGCCGCCGCGCGACGTCGTCGCGGCTCAGCACGTCGACCGGCGCGCCGCGCGCGGCCCATTGCTGCGCGCGACGGGCGACCGTGTCGAGCATCGCGGCGGTCGGCGCCGGCTGGATCCAGCCGTGGCGACGCGCATCGCAGTCGATTCCATGCCGCGCGATCAGGTCGAACACCGTGTCGGCCGCGCCGCCGACGATGCCGGCAAGCTGCTCGCCGGCCTCGTCGCCGAACCGACGGACCAGTTCGTCGGGGTCGTATTTCAGCCCGGGAATCACTTGCCCGCCGTTGCGGCCCGATGCGCCCCAGCCCGGTTGCGCGCCGTCGATCACGCGGACGTTCACGCCGCGTTCGGCCAGATGAAGTGCGGTCGACAGGCCCGTGAAGCCCGCGCCGACGATCGCCACGTCGCACGACACGGACGCGTCGAGCGCGGGCGTATCCGGCGCCGGCGCGGCGGTCGCCGCCCACAGCGAATCGGGCCACTGCGCGTCGGGCCGTCCGGGTGCCGCGTTCGTTGCGCTCATGTTCGATCCGGGTGGTCGGCGCCGTCCGACGCCAGCAGGCGGCGCAGGAATTCCTGCGTGCGGGGATGGGTCGGCTGCGTGAGCACGTCGCGCGCCGGTCCGCTTTCGCAGATGGTGCCGTCGTGCAGGAAGCACACGCGATCGGCCACTTCGCGGGCAAATCCCATTTCGTGCGTGACGACCACCATGGTCATCCCGTCGCGCGCGAGCCCCCGCATCACGCCGAGCACTTCGCCGACGAGTTCGGGGTCGAGCGCCGACGTCGGCTCGTCGAACAGGATCGCCTGCGGCTCCATTGCAAGCGCGCGTGCGATCGCGACGCGCTGCTGCTGCCCGCCCGACAGTTCCGACGGATACGCATTCATCCGGTGCGACAGCCCGACCTTGTCGAGCAGCGCGCGGGCCTGCTCGCGCGCCTGCGCGGCCGGCATGCGCCGCACGTGCACGGGCCCTTCCATCACGTTCTCGAGTGCCGTGCGGTGCGCGAACAGGTTGAAGCGCTGGAACACCATGCCGACCCGCATCCGCAGTTCGTGGATCCGCTTCGAATGCGCGTCGACCTTCACGCCGTCGATCGTGATCGCCCCTTCGTCGTAGGTCTCGAAGCCGTTGATACAGCGCAACACGGTCGACTTGCCGGAACCGGACGGCCCGATCAGGCATACGACTTCACCCGCCTGCACGTCGAGGCTCACGCCCTTCAGCACCGCGTGCTGCTGAAACCGTTTATGGATGGAATCGATCCGGATCATGCGCCTCTCCTCAGTGCGAGCCGCTTGCCGAGCCGGTTCACGCCGAACATCAGCGGCAGGCCGAGCGCGAGATACAGCAGCGCGACGAGCGTGTAGACGCTCATGTTCTGGAACGTCGACGATGCGATCAGCTGGCCGGCGCGCGTGATCTCGGCGACCGTGATCGTCGACGCGACCGACGAATCCTTCAGCAGCATCACCAGCGTGTTGCCGTACGGCGGCAGCGCGATGCGGAACGCCTGCGGCAGCACCACGCGCCGCATGATCATGGGGCCGCGCATGCCGATCGCGTGCGCGGCTTCGATCTGACCGTGGTCGATCGCCTCGATGCCCGCGCGGAAATTCTCGGCCTGATACGCCGAATACGCGATGCCGAGGCCGAGCACGCCAGCCTGGAACGCCGACAGTTGCACGCCGAGATCAGGCAGCACGAAGTACATGTAGAACAGCTGCACGATGATCGGCAGCCCGCGGATCACGTTGACGATCGTGCTGCCGGCCGTCGAGACGGCACGATTGCGCGACACCTTCATCAACGCGAGGATCAGCCCGAGCACCGAGCTGAGCACGAACGCGCATGCGGTGATCTCGATCGTGACCACCGCGCCCTTCAGCAGGATCGGCAGGAAATCGATCGCGTTCTGAAAAAACATGAGGTCTCCTGTGCGACGGCCGAACGGCCCGCCGCTGGGGATGCCCGCGACGCGCGGGCGATGCCGGTCGGGAAGCGAATGCCGACGCTCAGCTCATGTGCCACTTCTGCAGGATCTGCTGCAGCGTGCCGTCGGTCTTCATCTTGCGGATCGCGCCGTTGAGCTGTTCGAGTGTCGCGGTGTCACCCTTGCGCACGATGAAGCACACCTGCCCCTTCACGACGCTCTGGTATTCCGGCACGAGCCGCACCTGGCGATTGACGCCGTGCTCGATCTGATACGCGACGATCGGCTGGTCGGCGAAGCCGGCCTTGATGCGCCCGAGCGCGACGTCGCGCATGATGTCGGCGATCGAGTCGTAGGTCCGGACTTCCTTGAAGATGCCCTTCTTGTTGAGCGCGTCGACGAACGCGGTGCCGACCTGCGCGCCGACCACCTGGTCCTTGAAATCGTCCATCGACGTATAGCGGCCCGGGTCGTCCGCCTTCACGATCAGGCCTTCGCCGAACGAATAGACCGTGTCGGAGAAATCGACGACCTGCTGGCGCGCCGGCGTCTTCAGCATCGCGGCCGAGATGATGTCGATCTTCTGCGTGGTGAGCGACGGGATCAGCGCCGAGAACACGGTCTGCTGCACGTCGACGCGAAACCCGGCGGACTTCCCTGCCGCGGTAATCGCATCGACCATCATCCCCTGGATCGAATTGCTCTTGACGTCGAGAAACGTAAACGGCACGCCGGTGGCCGTCGCACCGACCTTGAGCGTCGGCTCGGCCGCGACGGCGCCAGCCGATGCCGTGGAGAGTGCGATACAGGTGGCGAAACCGGCGGCCAGTGCGCCGAACCGCTTGATGAACGGAACCATGGTGACTCCCTCTCGAATAATCCGGTGCGCCGGCCGGTCGCTGATCGACACTGCGACGATGGCTTGATCTTAAAACGAATCAAAAACATCGCAAATAGATTTTTGCGTATCGATATTTGATACGCTATGATGTAATATCGAATCGATTCCGCCCTTCGCCATGGAAACGTCGCCCGACCAAGCAAACGACCTCCTGTTCAACCAGTCGCTGGAGAAAGGGCTGAACGTGTTGCGCGCGTTCAGCGCGAAGCGACGCACGATGACGCTGGCTGAAGTGGCCGACGCCGCCGGCATGACGAAAAGCTCGGCGCAGCGGATGGTCTACACGCTCGAGAAGCTCGGCTACATTCGCAAGCATCCGGTCACGCGGCGCTACCAGCTCACGCCGCACGTGATGCGAATCGGCTTCAACTATCTCGCGGCCGATACGCTGATCGACGTCGCGAATCCATTCCTGTCCGAGCTGACGAACCTGACCGGCGAAACCACCAACCTCACCGAGCCGGACGAGGACGAGATGGTGTACGTCGCGCGTTTCGTGTCGACGAAGTTCGTGCCGATCCACATGCCGATCGGCAGCCGCATCCCGATGTACTGCACCGGCAGCGGCCGCGCGTTCCTGAGCGCGTTGCCGCCCGGCGACGCACGCGCGCGGCTCGACGGCATGGCGCGCACGCCGTATACGCCGCGCACGGTCACGGCGCTCGACGATCTCGTCGCGCTGCTCGAAGGCGCGCGGCGCGAAGGCTACGCGACCAACCAGGAAGAATTGTTCATCGGCGACATGTCGATCGCGGCGCCCGTGCTCGGCAGCCAGGGGCAGCCAGTCGCGGCCGTGCACGTGGTCGCGCCGACGAGCCGCTGGACGTTCGACGACGCGCGCCGCAAGCTCGCGCCGGCGGTGATCGACTGCGCACGCGGAATCAGCAATTCGATACGGACGCTTGAGTAGCGACGGTGAAATGGCATGCGGCGCGCCGTTGCATGGCGCAACGGCGTTCGACCGCTACTGCGGCTTCGGCGGATGCTCGGCCCGGTAGGTACGGTTCGGGCGCGATACGAGTTGCTTCGTTGCAGCGTCGAGTTCCTTCCCGTGATACAGATCGATGCACTTCAGGAAGTCGAACTTCACGTCCCTGACCTCCGGTTCGACAACCGGATTCCGATAGTCTCGAGCCAGATACTTCGCGACCAGCGCATGAATGACGTCCGGCGCACGTTCCATGTCGTAGTAGGTCCAGTCGCGCAACGCGCTGGTGCTGCTGCCGATGTCCTTGCTCGCGCCGGGCGCCTGCTTGTATGCGGTAGCCAGGCACTCCGCGAGCACCATGTCCTTGAAGTTCTGGAGGTAAGTACGTGAGCCGGCCTCAGGCGACGTTTGTGCGGCGTCGTTCGCCACGACCATCGCCGGTTGAAATGCGATGCACGCCAACGCGGCAGCGATCCGGACTCCCCTCATGACAGGCTCCAAAAATTTGCGCGATCGGAACGATACCGCGCGGCCGGTTCGTTGAAGTAACAATGGTCGCGCCCCGGATGCTCGCCTCCATCGCCTTCCCCCAGCCGGGCCTCTAGGATCGAATCAAACCCCGACGCGGAAAAATATTGCCGACTGTCGCCGCCAGCCTCTTCGCCCACCCCACCCCGCGTTTTCCCCGATGCCGTTCGACTTGACTCGCCCCCTCCGATCGTCAACACTTCGCACATCACAAGTGTGATCACAGATCGCAGATCAAACCTCGGAGAACCCCGTCTTGGCGCCTCGTATCGTCCCGCCCGCACTGAAAGCCATCGAACAGGAAACGATGGCCGACAAGGTCTACCAGCAACTGCGCGAAGCGCTGATGAGCGGCCGCTTCGCGCCTGGCCAGGCGCTGAGCCTGCGCAGCGTCGCCGAGGCGGTCGGCTCGTCGACGATGCCCGTGCGTGCCGCGCTCACGCGGCTGCGTGCCGAACGCGCGCTGGTCGACGGCCCGAATCGCGCGCTCGTCGTGCCGCCGATGACGCTCGACATGCTCGACGAACTGCGCGACGTGCGGATCGCGCTCGAAGGCTGCATCGCCGAGCGTGCGTGCGGACGGATGACCGACGCGCAGATCGCGGCCGTACGCAAGACCTGCGAGACGATGCAGGCACACGTCGAGGCCGGCCGCTCGCGCGCCTACCTGCAAAGCAATTTCGCGTTCCACAGCGCGATCTACGCGCATGGCGCGAGCGAAAACACGCTCGCGATCGTCGAGAACCTGTGGATGCGCGTCGGCCCGTTCCTGAACATGGTCGCGCTCGACATCCCGCACATGCGGCGCTCGATGGACGCGCACCGCGCCATCGTCGATGCGCTCGAACGGCGCGACGGCGCGGGCGTGCGGGCCGGCATCGCGCTCGACATCGGCGGCGCCGCACACGATCTCGCCGAGACGCTGCGGGCCGAACAGACCCCGCGGACCGTGAACGCGAAGCCGTAGCGGCCGCTTGCGACGGCTGCCCGACACGCGAGCGGCCGCAACTACACCAACGATGGAGACAACCCGGCATGACAGCTTCCGACCTGCTGAAACCCTATGACGGCCTGCGCGTCCTCGTGACGGGCGGCGCGTCGGGCATCGGTCTTGAAATCGCGGACGCGTTCGCCGAGTGCGGCGCGCACGTGCATGTATGCGACGCGTCGCAAGCGGCGATCGCGGCGCTCGCCGACCGGCCGCCGCGTGCCGCGGCCGGCGCGATCAGCGCGACGCTGGCCGATGTATCCGACCCGGCCGCCGTCGAGCGCGTGTTCGCCGACGTGTCGACCCGGCTCGGCGGCCTCGACGTGCTGGTCAACAATGCGGGTATCGCCGGCCCGACCGGCGGCATCGACGAAATCGACCCCGTGCAGTGGGAACAAACCGTCGCGATCAACCTGAACGCGCAATTCCAGTTCGCGCGCCGCGCCGTGCCGCTGCTGCGCGAATCGAAACACGGCGGCGCGATCATTGCGCTGTCGTCGGTCGCCGGCCGGCTCGGCTATGCGTTCCGCACGCCGTATGCGGCCACCAAGTGGGCGGTGGTCGGCCTCGTGAAAAGCCTCGCGATCGAGCTCGGGCCGCTCGGCATCCGCGTGAACGCGATCCAGCCCGGCATCGTGCGCGGCCCACGGATGCGCCGCGTGATCGAGGCTCGCGCGCAGCAGCTCGGCATCGGCTACGACGACATGGAGCAGCGCTATCTCGAGAAGATCTCGCTGCGGCGCATGACCGATCCGGCCGAGATCGCCGCGACGGCGCTGTTCCTGTGCTCGCCGGGCGGGCACGGAATCACGGGGCAGGCGATCTCCGTCTGCGGCAACGTCGAAGTGCTCTGACGCACCCAGAATCGTTCACCGAAAGGAATCCATCCGTGGCAAACGCTCGCAAAGTCATCATCACCTGTGCGCCGACCGGCGCGATCCATACGCCGTCGATGTCGCCGTACCTGCCCGTGACACCGCACGAAATCGAAACCGCCGCGGTCGCGGCTGCCGAGGCCGGCGCGGCGATCCTGCACCTCCACGCGCGCAATCCGTCCGACGGCAAGCCGACCCAGGATCCGGCCGTGTTCGCCGAATTCCTGCCGCGCATCAAGGCGCAGACCGACGCGGTGATCAACCTCACGTCGGGCGGCAGTCCGCACATGACGGTCGACGAACGGCTGCAGCCGGCGCTGCATTTCCAGCCCGAGGTTGCCTCGTTGAACATGGGCTCGATGAACTTCGGGCTGTACCCGATGCTCGAGCGCTTCCGCGAGCTGAAGCATCCGTGGGAGCGCGAACATCTCGAGAAAAGCCGCGATCTCGTGTTCAAGAACACGTTCGCGGACATCGAGACGATCCTCACACGCTGCGGCGCGAACGGCACGCGGTTCGAATTCGAGTGCTACGACATCTCGCACCTGTACAACCTCGCGCACTTCGTCGATCGCGGGCTCGCGAAACCGCCGTTCTTCGTGCAAAGCGTGTTCGGCCTGCTCGGCGGAATCGGCGCGCATCCGGAGGACCTGATGCACATGCGCCGCACGGCCGACCGCCTGTTCGGCAGCGATTACGTGTGGTCGATCCTCGGCGCGGGCCGCAACCAGATTCCGCTCGCGACGATCGGCGCCGCGCAAGGCGCGAATGTGCGCGTCGGGCTCGAGGATTCGCTGTGGATCGCGCCCGGCAAGCTCGCGGAATCGAGCGCCGCGCAAGTCCTGAAAATGCGTCAGGTGCTCGAAGGCCTGTCGCTCGAGATCGCGACGCCGGCCGAGGCGCGCGCGATGCTCGCGCTCAAGGGCGGCGACGCGGTGAATTTCTGATCGCCGGGTCGCCACCCGAACACCCGCATCCGCAAGCGCAGTGACAAGGCGCCGGCCCGAGCCGGCCGGCGCCAGGACGCCCTTGATCGCCCCGCTCCGTTCGAGCGCCGCCGGCGCGGCTCCGTCGACTGCCCATCCGCTGCCTGCATCGCAGCGGCATTTGCCGAACGCGGCGCGCCGTGCTTGCCGTGCGCGCCGGTTCGCTCTTACCGGAGTCGTCCGCATGTCCACTCATCACGCTCAGGCCCTGTCGTCCGCCGCGACCGACGCGAACGCGTCGCTGAACCGGCTGCTGTTCCGAAAACTCATGCCGCTGCTGATCGCCGCGTATGTGATCAGCTTTCTCGACCGCACCAACATCGCGTTCGCCAAACATTCGATGGGCGTCGATATCGGCATTTCGTCGGCCGCGTACGGGCTCGGCGCGGGGCTGTTCTTTCTCACCTACGCGCTCTTCGAGATTCCGAGCAACCTGATCATGCATCGCGTCGGCGCACGCTTCTGGATCACGCGGATCATGATCACGTGGGGCGCGCTGTCGGTCGCGATGGCATTCGTCCGCGGCGAGACGTCGTTCTACGTGATGCGCTTGCTGCTCGGCGTCGCCGAAGCCGGCCTGTTTCCCGGCGTGATGCTGTATCTGACGTACTGGTTCGGCCGCGAGGAGCGTGCGCGTGCGACGGGCTATTTCCTGCTCGGCGTGTGCATTGCGAATATCGTCGGCGGGCCGCTGGCCGGTGCGCTGATCGAACTCGACGGCACGCTCGGCTTCCATGGCTGGCAATGGCTGTTCGTCGTCGAAGGCATTCCGGCGATCCTGCTCGCGTTCGTCGTGTGGACACGCTTGCCGGACCGGCCGAGCGCCGCGCCGTGGCTCGCCCCGGAAACCGGCCGCGCGCTCGAGCGCAAGCTGGCCGCCGAACAGGACGCGGGCGTGGCCGCGCACGGCGGCCACGCGTTCGGCGCCGCGCTGCGCGACCCGCAGATCTGGCTCGCGATCTTCGTGTACTTCTGCCACCAGTTGACCATCTACACGGTGATCTTCTTCCTGCCGGGCATCATCGGCGCGTCGGGGCGTCTGTCGCCGGTCGCGGTCGGGTTGCTGACGTCGCTGCCCTGGCTCGCCGCCGCGCTCGGAGCCGGGACGCTGCCGCGCTTCGCACGCGAGTCGCGTCATTCGCGGCGGATGCTGTGCGCGGGGCTCGTCGTGATGGCGGCCGGGATGATCGGCGCCGCGCACGCGTCGCCGTTGGCCGGGCTGCTCTGCGTGTGCGTGGCCGCGTCGATGTTCTTCGTCGTGCAGTCGATCGTGTTCACGTTTCCGGCGTCGCGGCTCGCCGGCAGCGCGCTGGCCGGCGGGCTCGGGCTCGTGAATACCTGCGGGTTGCTCGGCGGCTTCGTCGGGCCGACCGTCGTCGGCGCGATCGAACAGGCGACCGGCAACGCGAAGAACGGGTTGACGCTGCTGGCGGCCGCGCTCGTTATCGCGGCGTTCGCGAGCCTCGCGTTGCGTCACGGGCACGAGCGCGCCGACGTGCGGTCGCGCGGCTGAAAGGCCGGCTGGAATCAAGCTGGGGGGCGGGCGCCGCCCCGCCCGCCTCTCGCCTCACACCGTCAGAACAGATACATCCCCGCGACGAACACCGCGCCCGAGAACAGCAGCGTCGTCACGCAATACCCCATGATGTCGCGCACGCCGAGCCCCGCGATTGCCAGCGCGGGCAGCGCCCAGAACGGCTGCGCCATGTTGGTCCATGCCTCGCCGTACGCGATCGCCATCGCGGCCTTGCCGAGATCGGCGCCAAGTGCCTGCGCGGCCGGCATCACGAACGGGCCCTGCACGACCCAGTGGCCGCCGCCCGACGGCACCGCGAAATTGATCACGGCCGAACTCAGGAACGCGAGCAGCGGGAACGTATGCACGTTCGCGATATCGACGAACCACTTCGTGATCACGCCCGCGAGCCCCGAGTGATCCATCAGCGCCTGGATGCCCGCGTAGAACGGGAACTGGATCATGATCCCCGACGCGCCACGCGCCGCGCCGGCCACGGCGCGCGCATAGGCCATCGGCGTCCGGTGCAGCAGGATGCCGGCCGCGAGGAACGCGAGGTTCACCGTGTCGATGTCGAGCGCGAAACCCTTCTGCACGAAGCGCAGCACGAGGAACGCCGCACACAGCGCCGCGACGAAGACCGACAGCACGCGGCTTTCCTCCAGGCGTTCCGCGAACGTCGCATCGGGCCCGAGCGCGCGCTCGACGCTCGGCGGCTCGGCGAGCAGCGCCGGATCGACGCTGACGACGTCGCCCGGCTTCGGCATCATCATCCGCGCGAGAAACGGCAGCATCACGATCAGCCCGATCGTGATGAACGCGTTGTAGCCGGTGAAGATCGTATCCGACACCGGAATCAGCCCGATGGTCTTCTCCATCGGATTGCCCTTCGTGGCCGCAACGAGCGGGACTGATCCCGACAGCCCGCCGTGCCAGCTCAGGAAGCCCATGTAGGCCGACGCGACGAGCAACCGGTAGTCGCTGCCGGCCACGCGGCGCGCCACTTCGCGTGCGAGCATCGCGCCGAGCACGAGGCCGAAGCCCCAGTTGATCGCACAGGCCAGCGCGCCAACGAACGCCACGAGCATCACGCCCTGCCCGGGCGTGCGCGCGGTGCTCGCGAGCGCGACGAGCATGCGCCGCACGGGTGGCGAGCTCGCGAGCGCGTGGCCGGTGACGAGAATCATCACCATCTGCATCGAGAACGCGAGCAGGTTCCAGAAGCCCGAACCCCACATCGTCGTGAGCTGCACGGGCGTGTTCGGCGTGAGGCCAAACGCAAGTGCAAACGTGACGATCGTCAGCAGGATCGCGAAAATCAACGGGTCGGGCAACACGCGATGAACCACCTGCGTGAAGAAGCGGGAAATGCGCTGGATCAACTTGAGCTCCTCGTTTCCTGATAGGGACATCCGCGCGTATCGTTGTTGGTGGAGGCGCGGAAACGCGCGGATTCTTGCACAGAACCGGCGGAGGCGCTTTGGAGCGCACGGTCACGATCGCGTCGTGTCAGGTGTCACAACAGGGAAACGAGGAAAACAGAGACAGGCGGCACGATCTGCGCCGCCTTGGAGGGTCATGGCCGACCGCGCATCAACGCACCGACGACGACGACGTGCTCGCGGCCACAACCGCCCTCGCCCTTTGCTCGACCACCCGCTGCGCGAACCGATACGCGACGAGCGAACCGGCCACGGCCAGCAGCATCGGCACGAGGCTGTCGTGATTCGCGCGCGTGAATTCGAGCAACAGCACGACGGCCGTGATCGGCATCTGCATCGACGCGGCCAGGAACGCGGTCGCGCCGATCAGCGCGCATCCGCCGAGCGATGCACCCGGCCACACGAGGCTCCACAGCCCGCCGAGCACGACACCGAGCAGCGCGCCGTTCGCGAGGCCCGGCGTCAGCAGCCCACCTTCCGCGCCGGCCCGCAGGCTGCCGGCCTCGATCAGCACCTTCAGCACGAGCAGCGCAGCGGCAACACCGATCGTCAGCGTCCCGTCGAAACCGAGCGATGCCGGCCCCTTGCCGTTGCCGAGCAGTTGCGGAAAACGCATCGCGAGCACACCGATCACCGCGAAATTGACCAGCGCGAACACGGGCAGCCGCCAATCTTTCGGCGCGTCCGCTCGCGCACGCGTCGTGAGCCGCACGAAGCCGTACGCGGCGAAACCGAACAGCGGCCCGCAGACGATCGACCAGGCGACGAGCGGCGTGCTCAGCACGAATGCCGGCACCGTGTACTGGTGCTCGTTGCCGAGGCCGATCCACGCGACGACGGCCGCGATGGCCGATGTCACGACCGCCACGACCAACGCACGCAGTTCGAACGTGCCGAGCAGCACTTCGAGCACGAAGACCGCACCGCCGAGCGGCACGTTGTAGACGGCCGCCAGGCCCGCGCCGGCGCCGCACGCGACCATCAGCCGGCAGTCGTCGGGCGTGAGCGCCGCCGCGTGCGCAAGCCGCCCGGCCAGCAGCGAACCGATCTCGCGCGGCGCGACTTCGCGGCCGAGCGGCGAGCCGAGCGCAACGGTAACGATCTGCAGCAGCGCGTGAACCGTCGTGCTGACGAACGGCATCCGCGGATCGGCCGCACGCACGGCGCGGCGGATGCTGACGAGCGGCCGGCCATACCGGTAAAGCGCCCACCAGCCGCCGCCGGCGACGATCCCGCAGCCGACCAGCACCGCGAGCCGGCGCAGCGGGTCGGCCGCGGTCACGCCAGTGAGGAAGCTCTCGGACCCGATCACGTGTGCGACGCTATAGCCGTACGCGGCATGCTGGATCGCATGCAGCAGCAGCGCGAGCAGCATGCCGCCGAGCCCCGCGCCGATGCCGGTCAGGACCGTGACGACGGCCATGCGCGCGAACGGGCTGGCGGGCGGCGGAGAGTATGCGGGAGCGGACGGGAGATCGAGGCGCATGGGGTCGGCGAACGAAGATCGAAAGGACGGTGCACAAGTTGCACGTCGTCGTCAGGACCGAATCGTAGGCCCGCGCCCATCATGAAACAAACGTATTTTTCGAATCGACTGATGTATTTTGCGAATACTTGACGGCCAGCGGGCCACGATGGCCCGCCTTCCGCATCAATCCGGATACGCGATGCGCTCCGGCTCGCGCCGCATGATGACCTTCCCGTGGCGCATCGACAGTGTGGCTTTCGCCTGCCGCCGCACGGCTTCGTAGTCGCTGTCCGCGTCGAGCACGACGAGATTCGCCGGACGCCCGACCGCGATGCCGTAGCCGTCGCCGAGATGCATCGCCGTCGCGCTGTGGTCGGTCACGAAGTCGAGACAGCGCTGCAAGTCCTCGTAACCCATCATGTGGCAGATATGGAGGCCCGCATCGAGCACGCGCAGGATGTTGCCGTTGCCGAGCGGGTACCACGGATCCTTGATCGAATCCTGCCCGAAGCACACGTTGAGTCCGGCGCGGTCGAGTTCCGCGACGCGCGTGACGCCGCGCCGCTTCGGAAACGTGTCGAAGCGCCCTTGCAGGTGGATGCTTTCGGTCGGGCACGAGATGAAGTTCAGGCCCGCGCGCTTCAGCAGCCGGAACAGCTTCGAGCAGTACGCGTTGTCGTACGAGCCCATCGCGGTCGTGTGGCTCGCCGTGACGCGCGCGCCCATCCCGCGCACGCGCGCCGCTTCGGCGAGCACTTCCAGAAAACGCGAATGCGGATCGTCGGTCTCGTCGCAATGCACGTCGACGAGGCAGCCGGTGCGCTCCGCGAGATCCATCAGGAAGCCGATCGAGCTGACGCCCTGCTCGCGCGTGTTCTCGAAATGCGGAATCCCGCCGACGACATCCGCGCCGAGGTCGATCGCCTGCTCCATCAGCGCGCGGCCGCCCTCGAACGATTCGATGCCTTCCTGCGGAAACGCGACGATCTGCAGGTCGATCAGCCCGCGCGCCTCGTCCTTCACTTCCAGCATCGCCTTCAGCGCGGCCAACGTCGGATCGGTCACGTCGACGTGCGTGCGCACGTGCTGGATCCCGTGGTCGCGCAGCATGCCGATCGCCGCATGCGCGCGCGTCTTCGTGTCTTCGTGCGTGATCGTCGCCTTGCGTTCGGACCAGCGCTCGATGCCTTCGAACAGCGTGCCGCTCATGTTCCATGCCGGCTCGCCTGCCGTCAGCACGGCATCGAGGTGGATATGCGGCTCGACGAGCGGCGGAATCGCGAGACGGCCGCCGCCATCGATATGGTCTGGGTTCGTCGACGCGATCGGTGCAGTTTGCGCATCGATCCGCGCGATCGTGCCGCCGTCGATGCCGATCGTGAACAGGCCGTCGCGGCCGCGCAGGCGTACGTTGAAGAGATTCATGTGGGTCCGGTCGTCAGGCGGCCGCGGCGGGCCGCATGTTAAGGAAAAGGAATGCGGGCGACGCGCGCGGGCATTTACCTGAAGTCGTCGATCTTCAGGCCGGTCGCCGCGCTCATCTCGTCGTTCGTCACGTCGCGCACGTGCTTGCCGAAGGTCCACACATGCCGGCCGGGGTCACGCGCGCGATACACGCGCTCACCGTAAAACTGGTCGGCCGGCACTTGCAGGATCTCCGCGCCGGCGGCACGCGCACGTTCGCAATGCGCATCGATGTCCGCATCGTCGGGAAGATGCACATGGACATTCTGCGTATTGCGATCGCCCGTGTCTTCCGGCGACGCGACGAAATCGGCCCATGCGCCGCCGATCATCACGATGCCATCGCCGAACTTCATCTCGGCATGCGCGATATCGCCGTCGGGCGTGGTCACGACGATGAAGCGTTCGAAGCCGAAGGCGCGCTCGAGCCAGTCCAGCGCGGCTTTCGGATTGCGGTAGCACAGGGCGGAGCTGAACGACGGACGACGGGCGGTAGCCATGGGTTGTCTCCGGATCTCGACATCGGAGTGTCCATTCTCCGCGTCCGCCGCGCGGCGATCAACTCCGTCCTTGGCGGCCCGCATGTTGTCGATGCGCGACATGCCGCCTGCGGCCAACCCGCGGGGCGCGGCGGGCGGCGGGCGAGAACGCCCGGCGTGCGGCCCTCGCGTCGCTTTGTGAAGGCGGTATGACGGACTCTTGCGCAACGCGCAAAGGAGCGCTCGCATCCCGGTACCCCGGAATCGGGCGACCGCGCCCCTACACTTGCGCCGAACTTTTGTTTCCCGTCCCACACGCAGGAATTTCACCATGAAAAAAACCCTGATCGCCGGCGCATGCACCGCCGCCCTGTTCGCGCCGCTCGCCCACGCGCAAAGCTCGGTCACGCTGTACGGCCTGATCGACGCCGGCATCGCATATACCAACAACGTGAACGGCGCGTCGCAGTGGCGCATGGCCAGCGGCACGGTCAACGGCAGCCGCTTCGGCGTACGCGGTACCGAGGATCTCGGCGGCGGCCTGAAGGCGCTGTTCGTGCTCGAAAACGGCTTCAACGTGAACAACGGCGGGCTCGGCCAGGACGGCAAGCTGTTCGGCCGCCACGCGTATGTCGGCCTCAGCCAGGCCGGCTACGGCACGCTGACGCTCGGCCGCCAGTACGACACGATGGTGGATTTCGTCGCACCGCTGTCCGCCACGGCAGGCGACTTCGGCGATGCGGGCTTCGCGCATCCGTTCGACAACGACAACCTGAATCACTCGCTGCGCATCAACAACGCAGTCAAGTACACGAGCGAGTCGCTCTCCGGTTTCAAGGTCGGCGCGATGTACGCGTTCTCGAACTCGACGAGCTTCAGCGCCAACCGCGCGTACAGCGTCGCGGCGAGCTACACGAACGGCCCGCTGAAGCTGGCCGGCGCGTACCTGCAGATGAACGGCACCAAGGGCTCGACGAGCGCGAGCCCCGGCGCGACCGATTCGGCCGAAGCGAAAAGCGTGAGCCAGGGCGGCTGGTCGATCGGCTCG
Organism: Burkholderia sp. BCC1972; assembly: GCF_905339605.1. Classification (NCBI taxonomy): domain Bacteria; kingdom Pseudomonadati; phylum Pseudomonadota; class Betaproteobacteria; order Burkholderiales; family Burkholderiaceae; genus Burkholderia; species Burkholderia sp. BCC1972. The sequence continues at coordinate 150,270 of NZ_CAJPGH010000008.1, forward strand.
GACCGCATGCGCACGTACGGCGGCGGCGTGAGCTACATGTTCGGCCCGGCGACCGTCGGCTTCGTCTACACGCGCTCGCAATACGACAACACGGGCTCGTTCGGCTCCACCGGCCAGGTCGCATTCAACAACTACGACGTGAACGTGCGCTATGCCGTGACGCCGGCCGTCAGCCTCGGCGCCGCCTACGTGTACACGGACGCCAGCGTGTCGAACCCCGACAGCAAGCACGGCACCGATCCGAAGTGGCACCAGGTCGACCTGCAGGCCGTGTACAAGCTGTCGCGCCGCACCGACCTGTACGCGGAAGCGATGTTCCAGCATGCGTCCGGCCGCGGCTACCAGGCGTTCATCAACACGTCGGGCGGCGCATCGAGCACGGCGAACCAGGTGGTCGGCACGATCGGCATGCGCACGCGCTTCTGACCAGTGTGATGCCGCGTCGCCCGCCGGCCTCGAACCCTGAGTTCGTTCGCCGCGGGCGACAGGCGCCAATGTTGTTCCATCTGGAAGGCAGCCTGCCTGGAATCGGGGTTTTTGCGCGTGCAGCCGCTACGTAGACTGGCGTCGAAGGCTCGGGCCATGCGTCGCGCATCGATCCGGCCACCCCACCCCGTATTCAGGAGAACCTCGTGAAATCGCTCGTCGTTACCGCCGCCGCTGCCGTGCTGCTTGCCGCACCGGCCCTGTCGTTCGCCCAGCAGGCACAGTCGCCCGTCACGCGCGCGCAGGTGCTGCAGGAGCTGATCGATCTGGAATCGGTCGGCTACAACCCGGCGCATGGCGAAGCCGACAACTATCCGGAGGACATCATGGCGGCGCAGGCACGGCTGCAGGCGAAGCGTCTCGCCGAACACAAGGCGGCGCAGGCCGCGTACGGCCCGGCCGGCCAGCCGGCAACCGAATCCGGTGCGGCAGCGAAGCCCGCGCCGTGACGACGTGACAAAGCGCCTCGCCCGCGTGAAGGATGTTCAGCGGGCAAGGCGTGTAGCGCTCATGCCTGGAGAAGCCGGCATCGAAACGACCATCGAAACGACGCACGCGTGTGCGCCCGGCGTTCAGGCAGCCTGCGGTTCGCGATCGATCGCGCTCAGCATCTCGACGTCTCGCGCGATCATGCCCGGCACCTGCGCACGCAGCATCTCGACCCAGGTCCGCACCTTCGCATCGACGAAGCGGCGTGACGGATACAGCGCGTACACGTTCATCTTCTGCAGGATGTGCGCGGGCAGCACGCGGACGAGCGTGCCGTCGCGCAATGCGTCGATCGCCGAGTACAGCGGCAGCATGCCGATCCCGATGCCGTCGCGGATCGCGAGTGCGAGCGATTCGGCCGTATTGGTCTGCACCGGTCCCGCGACGTGAATCTGCTCGACGCCCTCGGGCCCTTCGAGCACCCATTCGTGCGTCGGGAACGCGGGCGTACACAGCGTCAGGCAGGCGTGCGCGGCGAGATCGTGCGGACGGGCCGGCGCGCCGTGCCGTTTCACATAGTCGGGCGACGCGCACAGGATGCTGAACGTCGAGCCGAGCAGGTGCGACACGAGTTCGGAATCGGGCAGCGACGACGCGGTCACGACGGCCATGTCGCTCGTGCCGTCGAACAGGTCGGGCATGCGCTGCGACAGCGACAGCTCGATCGACACGTCCGGGAACTGCGCGTGATAGCGCGTCAGTGCGGGCAATACATAGTGATGGCCGACGCTCGCGAAGCTGTGCATGCGCAGCACGCCGGCCGGGCGCTCGTGCGCGCAGCTCGCCTCTTCTTCCGCGCGGTCGACGTCGGCGAGGATCTGGCGGCAGCGCCGCAAATAGCTTTCGCCGGCCGACGTGAGCGCGAGACGGCGCGTCGAGCGATTCATCAGACGGGTGCGCAGCCGCGCCTCCAGTTCCGACACCGCGCGCGACATTGCACCCGTCGTCGAATTCAGCGATTGCGCGGCGGCCGTGAAGCTGCCCGTCTCGACGACGCGCGAAAACACCCGCATGTTTTGTAGGGTATCCATTCCTGTGAGCAACCTGTAGCGGAACCGCTATTTTCCTCCACGGGATGCGACAGATTGTTACTCCGGCTGCAACTATCGTTTCCCCGCAGCTGCGTTAATGCGCAAGCGCCGCCCTCCTACAATCGGCGCCTCACCAGTCGAACGGACCCGTTCGGACGCGCCGCGGCACCGTGCCCCGGCCCCGTACGAGCCTCCTCTTTTCATGAAGCCACAACCTGCGATCGCGCGATCTTCCATCGAACCGGACCGATGGAGGCGATGGCTCGATCCGCTCGGCAACGCGGCGCGAGACTGGGCCGTGACCGACGGGCTGATCTGGCTGCATCTCGCGAAAACCGTGCTCGCGGCGCTGCTTGCGATGGGCATCGCGATGCGTCTCGAGATGTCGCAGCCGCGCACCGCGATGACGACCGTGTTCGTGCTGATGCAGCCGCTGTCGGGGATGGTGTTCGCCAAGAGTTTCTATCGCGTGCTCGGCACGGCGGCCGGCCTCGTCGCCGCGCTCGCGCTCGGCGGGCTGTTCGCGCAGCAGCCCGAGCTGTACATGGCCGGCATCACGCTGTGGATCGGCAGCTGCATCGCGCTCGCGGTCCGCAACCGCCATTTCCGCTGGTACGGCTTCGTGCTCGCCGGCTATACGGCCGCGCTGATCGGCCTGCCGGCCGTGATGACGCCGCAGACGCTGTTCCAGTCCGCGCTCACGCGCGCCGCGGAGGTCGCGCTCGGCATCGCGTGCTCGGGCGCGGTCAGCGCGCTGATCCTGCCGCTCAGTTCCGCGAAGGCGCTGATGCGCTCGTTGAGCGCGCGCCACGCGACGTTCGCCGCGTTCACTGCCGGTGCGCTGTCGGGCGACGTCGCGCGCGGCGATTTCGAGCGGCGCTTCGCCGATTTCGTCGACGACATCGTCGGCTTCGAGGCCAACCGCGCGTTCGCGTCGTTCGAGGATCCGCACATCCGCGCGCGCAGCCGCCGGCTCGCACGGCTGAACAGCGAGTTCATGAACGCATGCACGCGGCTGCATGCGCTGCACCAGCTCGTCAAACGCCTGCGTGCGAACCATTCGGACGCAGTGCTCGATGCGCTCGCGCCGCATGTCGACGCGCTCGCACTACGGTTCGCGGCACTGCGCGACGAGCGGCCGCGCGGCGTCACGCCGGCCACCGGCGCGCTGCTCGAACTGCGCCGTTTCCACAGCGCGCTGCCCAAGGCGGCCCGTGCGTCGCGGCGCACCGTCGAAGCGCATGCGGCCGGCGGCCTGCTCGATTTCGACACCGCGATCGAACTGCTGTACCGCTTCGTCGGCGAATACCTCGGCTACGCCGATACGTACGCGTCGCTCGACCAGGACGATCACGCGTTCGAGCGCTCCGTCACGCATTACGCGGTGAAGACCAATTCGTTCTTCGTCGGCTTCGCGTTCCTGCGCACCGTCGTCGCCGTCGGCGCGATGAGCGCGTTCTGGATCGCGTCGGAATGGCCGAGCGGATCGCTCGCCGTGATCGCCACCGCGATCGCGTGCGCGCTCAGCTCGACGTCGCCGCGTGCGCCGAAGTTCGTCGCACAGATGAGCGTCGGCGCGGCGTTCGCGACCGCCGTCGGCTACATGTTCCTGTGCTACGTGTATCCGAACATCGACGGCTTCCCGCTGCTGTGCGCGACACTCGCGCCGGTACTCGGCCTCGGTGCCTTCCTGGCAATGCGCCCCGGCCTGTCCGGCTACGGGATCGGCTTCGCGGTGTTCTTCTGCCTGCTCGCAGGCCCCGACAACGCGATTGCCTATACGCCCGAGGTGCTGATCAACAACGGGCTGGCGATCGTCGTCGCGATGCTCGCGTGCTCGCTCGTGTTCGCGGTCGTGTTTCCCACCCACATGCCCTGGCTCACCAGCCGCATCGCGCACGACCTGCGCCGCCAGGTCACGCTCGCGTGCGAAGGCGCGCCGGACGGCCTCGCGCAGCGCTTCCAGTCGAGCACCCATGACCTGATGGCGCAACTGCGCACGCTGCTCGTGCGGCGGACACGGCAGCACCGCGACGCCATGCGCTGGATGCTGTCGACGCTCGAAGTCGGCCATGCGGTGATCGACCTGCGCGACGAGCTGCATGCGTTCAGTGCATCGAAGCCGCCGCAGACGCTGCGCTGGACCGCGTCGATCGATGCGGTGCTGCACGAGCTGCCGCGCTTCTTCGACGATCCGACGCCCGGCCATCACGCACGCACGCTGAAATCGGTGAATCTCGCGATCCGCGCGGCGCAGCACACGCTGCAGGCATGGTACGCGGTGCCCGATGCGCGCCGAAGCATGCAGCGGATCGTCGGCTGCCTGCACTTCATGCGCAGCGCGCTGCTCGACAAGGACGCACCGTTCAACCGGCACCGCCATTGACGATCGGTGCGGGCGCAACGGGATCCTTGTTCCGGATGGAAATAAGCTCTACAGCCGCGGTGATTAATCTCTAAGCAGTGCGAGCCTATAGTTTCCTCACTGCCAGCGCGACTGGCACTCACCCAGGAGAAACCAAAATGAAGCCGCTGCACCTCGCCCTCGTTGCCCTGTCGCTCACCGCTGCCGTCGCCCACGCGCAGCCGGCGCCGGCAGACGCCGCATCGCAACAGGCGAACCGCGCCGAAGCCGTCAAGGCCGCGGGCCGTGTCGATCGTTCGCAATCGAAGCAGGAAGACCCGAACGCCTGCGTCGGCCCGGTCAGCTTCTGCAACATCTACTTCGGCAGCTGAGCGTGACGCCGCGACGTCACGGCCAGGCCCGCATCGCCCGCACGGCATGCAGCGCATGCGCGGGCGGACGGCGGTCCGGCCGCTCGCCGCATCGCCGCCCCCTCTCACGCCGCTTCGATTGAAGCGGCGCTTGCCGTTTCAGGCGCCGCGCCCCGGCCGCCACCCCACTTCGCGCAACGCATCCAGCAGGCGCGCCTGCCCGAGCCCTTCGACCCGCGCACCGCGCGACTCGACGTTGCCGCCCGCGACCAGCGCATTCACGATCGCCTCCTCCACCGCTTCCGCCGCCGCGACGAACAGCGCGGAAATATGATCGTTGTTGACCATCTTCAGATCGGTGGTCGGCGCGCCCTTGCTGCCGTAGTTCGCGGCCGGCAGGCCGTCGTTGCCCGTTGCAAACGCCAGGAAGATGTCGCCGCTCGAATCCTCGGTGCCGCCGCCGACGCGTGCGAGCCCGACGCTCGCACGCTGCGCGACGCGCGTGCATTGATGCGGCAGGAGCGGTGCATCGGTCGCGATCGTCACGACGATCGAGCCCATGCCCGGCTCGCCTCCGGCTGCCTGTTCGCGGAACGGCGAATGCACGTGCCGCAGCACTTCGCCCACCGGGTAGCCGGCAACGCGCAGCATCTCGCGCACACCGTAGTTCGCCTGGACGATCGCGCCGACGGTCCAGCCGCCCGCGTCGGACGCGAGCACGCGCGACGCGGTGCCGATGCCGCCCTTGAACTCGTGGCAGATCATTCCCGTGCCGCCGCCGACGCCGCCTTCCGCCACCGGCCCCGACTGCGCGGCCGCCAGCGCGCGCTGCACGTGCGCGGCGCTCACATGCTGCCCCCAGATGTCGTTCAGCAGCCCGTCGTAGGTTTCCATCACGACCGGCATGCACCAGTACACGCGGCCGGCCGCCGCTTCGCGCTCGTTCGCGATGAGCGCATCGCGCACCGCGCCGACGCTGTGGGTGTTGGTATAGGCGATCGGCGTGGTCAGCAGGCCGGCCTCGCGGATCCATTCGAGGCCTGTCGCGTCGCCGTTGCCGTTCAGCACGTGCACGCCCGCGAAGCACGGCGAATCGTGCGCGGTGCCCGCGCGCGGCTCGATGACGGTCACGCCGGTGCGGATCGACGCGTCGCCGTTCTCGACGTTCAACGTGCAATGTCCGACCCGCACGCCCGGTACGTCCGTGATCGCGTTGAAGCGGCCCGGCGTACCGAGTCCGATGCGGATGCCGAGATCCCTCGTGCGCATGATGCAGTTCCTCCAGTCTTTCAGTAGTTCGGTATGTCGATGTCGCCAGGTGCCAATCCTGCGCTCAAAGCGCGCGGAACGCTTCGCTGTGGCGCGCCCACACCGCGTACATCACGAGTGCGGCGACCAGCAGCCCCGCGATGATGATCAGGTCGGTCGACTTCGTCGCCGTCGCCAGCGTCGTGTAGAGCGTATAGGCGGCACCCGCCACCGCGACGAGCGGCGTCACGGGCCACAGCGGCATCCGGTAATGATGCTCGACGTCGCGGCGCACGAACCGGCTCGCGAGCGCGGCCAGCCCGACGACGAGGTAGATCAGCAGCAGCAGGTCGACCGTGAACGCGGTCAGCTCGTCGAGGCTCGACACGAACACGAGCCCCGCCGACGGCACCGCCAGCGCGATCGTCGCGAGCCACGGCGATTCGAGGCGCGGATGAATCGTCGAGAACGCGCGGTTGCAGGTGCGCGACCAGAGCGCGTGCCGGCCGCTGCTGTACAGCAGGCGGCCCATCGTTATCACGATCGCGATGATCGCGTTGAACACCGACAGGAAGATCCCGCCGCTGACCACGCGCGACACGGCCGGGTTGCTCAGCGAGCGCACCACATAGCCGATCGGGTCGGCGCTCTTCGTCAGTTCCGTCAACGACGGCGCGCCGAGCACGATCGCCGTGAGCGGCACCAGTTCGACGACGAGGATCACGAGCAGCGAATAGATCACCGCCTTCGCGACGTTGCGGTTGCCGCCGCGCAGGTCTTCCGCGAGATAGGCGGCCGAGCCGAAGCCGTTGTAGCAGAAGATCGCGGTGCCGATCGCCGGCACGATGGCTGCGAGCGTCGCCGGCACGAGCGCGTTGCCGCTCGCGACGACCGGTGCGATCAGCACGTCGGCGCCGCGATGCGGCGAACCGAAGCCGAGCCCCGCGATCAGCATCAGCACGCCGATCTCGACGACCAGGAACGCGCCGGTGATCCACGCGTTCGTCTTGATGTTCAGCATGCCGAGCAGATAGCTGAGCAGCACGATCGTCAGCGCGACCGACTGGTTGCTGAAGTGCGTGCCGAGTGCGTTGTTCAGGTAGGGCGCGGCGCCGCTCGCGAGCACGGCCGGGATGAACACGCTGACGGAGAGCACCGTGATGAAGGTCAGGTAGCCCGGCAGCGTGCCGAACACGCGCTTGGCCATCACGTACTCGCCGCCTGCGCTGCGGTGCGCGGCGCTGAGTTCCGCGTAGCAGAGCGCGAACGCAAGCGCGAGTACGCCGCCGAGCACGAACGACAGCACGGCACCGCTGCCCGCCTGCTGGATCGCGAACGGCGCGATCACGAAGATCGAGCTCGCCGGCGTCACGCCCGATACGGTGATCATCACCGCATCGCGAACGCTGAGCGTCTGCGACAGCGCGCGCGGCGCGCCCTCCGTTGCAGGCGCCGCTTGCAGGCTGCCCGTCGATTCCGACATCATCGCCATTTCGTGCTCCTTTGTTCCTTTGCCGCCTTTTTTTGAACACCCATACTCGGGCCCGATTGATTGCGTGGCAGTCTAGGAAGCCAATTTCAGGACCGCTATTCCCCCTTCGTGTTACGCCCTTCCGGTGGTGGTATGGATCGTCTCTTTTCCGAAATCGCGATGCACCAGGCGCTCGGCCGCGCAATCGATCATCTCGGCCAGCCGCGCTTCTGGCGGTTCCTGGTGCTGCTGCTCAATGAAATGGTGCCGTTCGACAACGCGCTCGCGACCGCGGTCGGCCGCGACGGCGTGCCGCTCGTGCTCGACGAATACGATACGGGCGGCACCGACAGTGCATCGCCCGTGCCGCTCTACCTGAACGGCGTCTATCTGCTCGACCCGTTCCTGCAGGCCGCACACGACGGGCTCGCCGACGGCTGCTACCGGCTCGAGGAAGTCGCGCCGGACCTGTTCCGGCAGAGCGAGTATTTCCTCAGCTACTTCCGCGATGCAGTCGGCGACGACGAGATCCAGATCCTCGTGCGGCCGAACGCCGACACGCTGCTGTCGCTGTCGCTCGGTGCGGCCGCACGCTTCGACGTCGAGCCGCTCGGCAAGCTGACGGCCGCGATGCCGTGGGTGCTCGCGGCAATGCGGCAGCACTGGCGGCTGGTGGGCGATGCCGCGCGCGCGACGCCCGATGCCGATCTCGGCGCACGCGTCGAACAGGCGCTTGCGCGCTTCGGCGCGGGCGTGCTGACCGACCGCGAGATGTCGATCGCAAGAATGGTGCTGCGCGGCAATTCGTCGAAGGCGATCGCCGAACGGCTGGCGATCTCGCCCGAAACGGTGAAGGTGCATCGGCGCCATCTGTACGCGAAGCTCGGCATTTCTTCGCAGCCCGAGCTGTTTTCGCGGTTCATCCAGGCGCTGGGGGAAGATGCGGCCGGGTGAGCGCATCGACCGGGACGGATGGCAACGGGCACGGAATCGGGCACTATCCGTCATGCGCCGCATCTCGCGGTCATCCGCCGAAGCCGGTCGGATATCCGGTCAACAACACGATTGCCCGAAAACAGGAATCCCGACGCATGTCACTCATTCCGCTCATAGGAATCGGCTGGCTGTTTCTGTGCGCGATCAGCGCCGCATCGATCGTGCTCGTGCCGCCCGTGGTGCTGGTCGCGTGCCTGATGGGCAAGGACGTCTGGTCGATCCTGACGCGCGGCCGATTGCAGTTCGCGTTCCTGGCCTACCTCGGCTCGGCGCCGGTACCGGCGGTCCTCACGTTCCTGCTGGAAGCCGGCGCCACGGCCGGTAACGCAGGCGGCGTGGCATCCGACAGCCTGACCGCATGGAACGAGCGGTGCTTGTTCGTGTTCCTGGGCGCGGCGGCCTTGTGCGGCCTGCTGTTGCTGTTGCGACCGAAAAACCGGCAAGCGGCAAACGTCGAGCCGTCGCAGTCTGCGCGATAGCGGCCACGCGGAACGCCGCGCCATGCCGGCCGCCCGGCTTCCGGGCAGCGGCACGATCTTGCGCGGCCTCCTGCTACTTCCACTTCGCGCCGAGTTGCGCGAGCCCGGCGTTCCGGAGATCGTCCGGCAGCATCACCACGCGGAACTCGCAGTCCGCATTCAACATCAGGAACCACGGCTCGGCGAGTGCCGGGATCTGCGACGGGTCGTCCATGTCGACGATCACGACCGCCCCGCGCCCGCCGTTCTGCTCCGTGAAATACACGGCCTCCGGCTTGACCGCTTCGAGTATTCGCGAGATCACGTCGCCGACGCTGCCGTCGCGCACCAGCGTGTTGAACGGCTCGTGAGGGATTCGTATGTTCAGAAGCATGCGCATGACCATCCTCCTTGGGCTCCGCCCGGCCTGGGCCCTTCAAGCATAGGTGTTGCGCGATGCTGGCCGGGTCGAATCGAACGCTCATGCCTCCATCATGAAGCGGCCGCATCGGCCGTCAGCCCCGTCGGCGCGATCGCCAGATGCAACGCCTGCTGCGGCCGCAGCGTCACGTTCAACACGGGTCGCGGCGGCGCCATTCCGGGCGGCACCGACAGTACGTACCGCTGCAGGACCATTGCGGCCACAACCGTCATCTCCGTCATCGCCAGATGCTGCCCGAGGCACACGCGCGGGCCCGTGCCGAACGGCATGTACGCGCCGCGCGGCAGCGGCGGCGCATCGTCGGCGAAACGCTCCGGACGAAACGCGTCGGGCTCCGGAAACCACCGCGGATCGCGCTGCATCAACTGCAGCGGCAGCATGAACAGCGTGCGCGCAGGAAACTGCCATCCGCCGAGCGCGATCGGCCGCGCGGCGCGGCGGCTGATCAGGATCGGCGCGGACGGATACAGCCGCAGCGTTTCGTCGAGCGTCTGCGTCAGGTAGCGCAACGACGATCGCGTCTCGGCGGACGGCGCGCGACCGCCCAGCACGCGGGACACCTCGTCGCGCGCGGCGGCTTGCACCTCCGGATTCGTGGCCATGCACCATGCCCACCAGGTCAGCGCCCCGGCCGTCGTCTCGTGCCCCGCCAGGAACGCCGTCACGCATTCGTCGTGCACGGCCTGCAGCGGCCATTTCCGCGCATCCGCCCGATGCAGCCGCAACAGGCGCGACAGCAGATCATCCGGCCACGTAATCTCGGGCCGGTCGAGGCGCGCATGGAGTTGCCGGCCGACCAGCCCGTCCAGCACCGCCATCGCCCGCACCTTGCCGCGCTTCCACGGCACCCAGTCCGGCGTGCTTGCCGGCACGTAGAACGCCGCGTTGGCCGCCGCGCTCACCACGCGCACCGCCTCCTCGGCCGCGCGCGCATCGTCGCCGATCGTTTCGGAGAACATCGTGCGCATGATCACGTCCATGGCCAACGACGTCAGCGCGCTTTCGATCGGCCAGTCCGGATCGCGTGCGGGCCACTGCGCGAGTGCCTGGCCGGCCGTCGCCGCGATCGCCGGAACGAACGCCTGGACCGGCTTCGGCATGAAGTTCGGCTGCAGCGCGTGCCGCTTGTCGCGCCACGCGTCGCCCTCGGCGACCAGCACGCTGTGGCCGTGGACCTGCGCGAATACGCGGATCGCGCGCTCCCAGCGCCCGAGCGCATCGTGATGCGTGACCAGCAGCTCGCGCACGAGCGCCGGATCGGTCACGACCACTGCGTGCTCGGGCCATACGCGCAAGTGCACGACGTCGCCGTACGCGCGCCGCCAGCCGGCCAGCGTGCCGATCAGGTCGCGCGACATCGCACGCAGCAACCCCCACCCCGTCAGGCCGGCACGCGGCCCCGGCGGCCATACGCCGGGCGGGTGAAGCACGGGCGCCGGTGCAGCGGCGCCCGCATGGAATGGACATTGGGAAGAGGATCGCGGGTTCATGCGCAGGATTGTCCGCAGCAGCGCGCCGGCGGTCTTGAACGCAAACGACATCGACACGCATCCGGCCGATGCCTATACTCCGGCGTCATGTTCTCCGGACCGACATCGATCCTGCCGTCCTGCCCCGATCCGCTGGCGCGCGCACCGCGTGTGACGAACGGCGGGCGGTCGCCGCATGCGCGGCTGCATCCCGCACCGGCCGCGCTGCAGGGCGCGGTGGTCGCGATCGTCCTGTACGACACGCGCGGCGTCGCGGCGAGCGACGCGCAGCGGCTCTCGCACTTTCCGGCCACGCCGCTCGTCTGCGTGTCGTGGTACCGGGATCTCGACGCGGGTTTCATCTCGCACACGGCCGACGGCCCGCAATGGCGCCCCTTCGACGCGGCGGCGACGCTGTCGGGCAGCCATTCGGCGCCCACCGTCGCGTGGGCGCCGACGGGCGGGCTGATCGGCATGATCTGTTTCACCGCCGATGCGGCGCGGACCCTGTTCGGTATCGCGCTGCCGGACATCCACGACCGCGTGCTCGACGCACACGCGTGCCTCGGCCGCGACTGGCACGCGCTGCTCGATGCGCTGCTCGGCGCGGAGCGCGACGCCGACGTGCTGGCGGCGATCGATCGACATCTCGCGCCTCGCTGGCAGGCGCTACGGCCGGCGACACCGCTGTCGTCGCTCCGCGACGCCGGGCGCAGCTGGGTCGAGCGCCTCGCGCTGCAGGCGCGCGAATGGCGCGGCACGCACAGCCCGCGACAGGTCGAACGGCGCATCAAGACCTACAGCGGCCGATCGCTGCGCGAATGGCAGGCGCTCGTCAGGACGGAAGGCGCGTTCTTCGCGGCGCGCGACCGGTTCGAAGCCGGCACCGCGTTCAACTGGGCCACGCTGGCGCTGGACGAAGGGTTCGCCGACCAGGCGCACCTGAGCCGCGAGGTCAAGCGCATCACGGGATTTTCGCCGAGCGAGTTCACGCAACGCTTCATCGAAGACGAGTCGTTCTGGATGTATCGGCTGTGGGTGTGACACGCGTCGGCCGGATTCCGGCGTATCGTCCCGACCGTCGTCGCGCAAGACGCTGACGCATCGGCGCGCATCCTGCGTTCGGGGACGGACGCGAATATCCGCTCCGCTCGGCGGCGATCACCCTGCCGTTGTGCGACGAATACACTTCGGCCGATACGCCCCCCGTTCTTCTCGCAGCCCTGCTCAAAACCGCCTATCGTGAAGAAGACGCCCCGTTTGCCGCCATTCGACCTTGTATCGCTCGCACGGGCGGCGACGGCATCGCGTTCCGGCACCATTCATCGCGATCGCTGCGCACGCTCGCCCGTGCACACGATCGCGGCCGCCCACCGGACAACCAGGAGGCACACATGAAAGCCGCGCTGCTCGTCAGCTCCGCCCTGCTCGCCATTGCGTCCGCTTCGGCCTCGGCCCAAGGCTCGATCACGAAGGCCGAAAACGGCGCGCTCGTCGCCGCAAACGGCATGACCGTCTACACATTCGACCAGGACAAGCCCAACGCCGGCACCAGCGCCTGCACGGGCCAATGCGAATCCTTCTGGCCGCCGTACAAGGCCAGCGCGACCGACGTCCCGGTCGGCCCCTACACGATCGTCAAGCGCGACGACGGCAGCCCGCAATGGGCGTACAAGGGCAAGCCGCTCTACTTCTTCTCGAAGGACATGAAACAGGGCGACCGCAACGGCGACAACTTCAAGAACATGTGGCACGTGGTGGCGCCGTAAGCGTTCCGCTGCCTTCCGCCCCATCCGTGCAGACATGAAAAAACCCGCTCCGATCGACGATCGGAGCGGGCCTTTGCACGTCCCGCCGGCAGCACGCGGCCGGCTTGCGCGTCAGCGGCTCGACGGGAAGCTGAACACCGTCCCTTCGCGCACGCCGGCCGACGGCCAGCGCTGCGTGATCGTCTTGCGCTTCGTGTAGAAACGCACGGCGTCCGGGCCATACGCGTGCAGGTCGCCGAACAGCGAACGCTTCCAGCCGCCGAACGAGTGGTATGCGACCGGCACCGGCAGCGGCACGTTGATGCCGACCATGCCGATCTGGATGTTGTCGCTGAAGTAGCGCGCAGCCTCGCCGTCGCGCGTGAACAGGCACGTGCCGTTGCCGTATTCGTGCGCGTCGATCAGCGCCATCGCCTCGTCGAGCGACTTCAGGCGGATCACGCCGAGCACGGGCCCGAAGATTTCATGCTGGTAGATCGGCATGCCGGGCTTTACGTTGTCGAACAGGCACGGGCCGAGGTAGTAGCCGTCGTCGTGGCCGTCGACCTTCACGCCGCGGCCATCGACCACGAGCGTCGCACCGGCTTGCACGCCGGCTTCGACGAAACCCGTCACCTTCTCGAAATGCTGCTGCGTGACGAGCGGGCCCATGTCGACACCCGCGCCGTTGCCCGGGCCGACCTTCATCTTCTCGATCTCGGCCTTCAGCCCGGCGACGACCTGGTCGCCCGTTTCGTCGCCGATCGCGACGACCAGCGGAATCGCCATGCAGCGTTCGCCGCACGAGCCGTACGCGGCGCCCATCAGCGCATTCACCGCGTTGGGGATATCGGCGTCAGGCATCACGACCGCGAAGTTCTTCGCGCCGCCGAGCGCCTGCACGCGCTTGCCGTGCGCGCAGCCGGTCGAATAGATGTATTCGGCGATCGGCGTCGAGCCGACGAAGCTCACGGCCTTCACGCGCGGATCGGTCAGGATCGTGTCGACCGCCTCCTTGTCGCCGTTCACGACGTTCAGCACGCCAGGCGGCAGGCCGGCTTCGAGCGCGAGCTCGGCCATGCGCAGCGTCGACGACGGCGTGCGCTCGGACGGCTTCAGCACGAACGTGTTGCCGCACGCGACGGCCATCGGCCACATCCACAACGGCACCATCACCGGGAAGTTGAACGGCGTGATGCCGGCGGCAACGCCCAGCGCCTGGAACTCGCTCCACGAATCGATCGCGGGGCCGACGTTCTTGCTGTGCTCGCCCTTCAGCAGCTCGGGCACGTAGGTCGCGTATTCGACGTTCTCGATCCCGCGCTGCAGCTCGCCCATCGCATCGGCGAGCACCTTGCCGTGCTCGGCCGTGATCAGCGCGCACAACTCGTCGGCATGCTCTTCGAGCAGCGTCTTGAAGCGGCTCATCACGCGGGCGCGCTTCAGCGGCGGCGTGTTGCGCCACGCCGGGAACGCGGCCTGCGCGGACGCGATCGCGGCTTCGACGGTCAGCTTGTCGGCGAGCGCGACGCTCTTGTTCGATTCGCCGGTGGCCGGGTCGAACACCGGCTGGACGCGGCTGCCGCCGTCGACGCGCTTGCCGTCGATCAGGTGGCCGATGGTGGAGGTCACATTGCTGTCGTGTTTCATCGTTGAGGCTCTTTCGTGAATTCGGTGATCGCGGGGAACGAGCGGCGGCTCAGTCCACTTCGTTCAGTGCGTCGGACAGCGCGTTGACGAGATTGTCGATCTCGCGCTTCTCGGCGATGAACGGCGGCGCGAGCTGGATCGTGTCGCCGCCGTAGCGCACGTAGAAGCCCTTCGCCCAGCAGCGCATCGCGATCTCGTACGGACGCCGTGCCGGTTCGCCCGGCAGCGCCGCGATCGTCAGGCCGGCAGCCAGCCCGTAGTTGCGGATGTCCGCGATGTGGCGCTGGCCCTTCAGCCCGTGCACGGCCGCCTCGAAATGCGGCGCGAGATCGCGCACGCGGGCCACCGCATCCTCCTTCACCAGCAGGTCGAGCGCCGCGACGCCGGCCGCGCACGCGACCGGGTGCGCCGAATACGTGTAGCCGTGCGGGAACTCGAGCATGTACTCGGGGCCGCCCGCGGCCATGAACGTGTCGTAGATCTCCTTGGTCGCGATCACGCCGCCGAGCGGCTGCGTGCCGTTCGTCACCTGCTTCGCGAAGTTCATGATGTCCGGCACCACGCCGAACGCGTCGGCGCCCGTCATCGCGCCGGCCCGGCCGAAGCCCGTGATGACCTCGTCGAAGATCAGCAGGATGTCGTGCGCGGTACAGATGTCGCGCAGGCGCTTCAGATAGCCCTTCGGCGGCACGACCACGCCCGCCGAGCCGGAGAACGGCTCGACGATCACGGCCGCGATGTTCGACGCGTCGTGCAGCGCGATCAGCTCGAGCAGGCGGTCGGCCAGCTCGGCGCCGTGCTCGGGCATCCCGCGCGAGAACTTGTTCTCGGCGAGTTGCGTGTGCGGCAGGAAATCGGCGTCGAGACCCTGGCCGAACAGCTTGCGGTTCGGCCCGATCCCGCCGACCGAGATGCCGCCGAAGTTCACGCCGTGGTAACCCTTCTCGCGGCCGATCAGGCGCGTCTTCGTGCCCTTGCCCTTCGCACGCCAGTACGCGCGGGCCAGCTTCAGCGACGTGTCGGCCGCTTCCGAGCCCGAGCCCGTGAAGAACACGTAGTCGAGGCCGGCCGGCGTCAGTTCCTTGATCTTGTTCGCGAGTTCGAACGATTTCGGGTGGCCGAACTGGAAGGCCGGCGCGTAGTCGAGCTGCGCGACCTGGCGGCTCACGGCTTCGACGATTTCCGTGCGGCCGTGGCCGAGGCCCGTGCACCAGAGGCCCGACAGGCCGTCGAAGATCTTGCGGCCTTCGCCATCCGTGTAATACGCGCCCTTGCCCGACACGATCATGCGCGGATCGGCCTTGAACTGGCGGTTGGCCGTGAACGGCATCCAGTGCGCGTCGAGCCACGCGGCGTCGGTGCGCAGGTTGGTGTCGTCCTGCTGGGCGGTGGTGATGTCGGTCATGTCGGTCGGCGCGGCGCGCCCCTCCTCCTTGTGATGATGTTGCACATTGTCGGGACGCCAATTAGTCTTTTGAATATCGCAATATCAATGTTCACTTGCTCAACTATGCAAGCAAAGAAACCGAAGAGCCGTGCGCTGCTCGGGCAGCTCAGCGACATGGATCTCCGCCTGCTGCGGGTCTTCAAGGGCGTCGTGCAGTGCGGCGGGATGGCGGCGGCCGAACTGGAACTGAATATCGGCATCTCGACGATCAGCCGGCACGTGAAGGATCTGGAAACGCGCCTCGGCCTCGTGCTGTGCCGGCGCGGCCGCGCGGGCTTCACGCTGACGCCGGAAGGCCAGACGGTCTATGAGGAGACGCTGCGCCTGCTCGCGTCGATGG
The DNA here is from genome assembly GCF_905339605.1 of Burkholderia sp. BCC1972. NCBI lineage: Bacteria > Pseudomonadati > Pseudomonadota > Betaproteobacteria > Burkholderiales > Burkholderiaceae > Burkholderia > Burkholderia sp. BCC1972. The sequence continues at coordinate 166,260 of NZ_CAJPGH010000008.1, forward strand.
AAGCATTTCGCAGCAGGATCGACGGCATTCACGACAAGATGGGCGGCGAACTGCATGTCGCCGTGTTCGACAAGACGGCCACCAACCCGAACGCGCGCCTGGGCGACGCGATCCGCCAGTTCGCGGACGAGGCGCCCGACGTCGCGCTGAACCTGCATGTCGCCTCGATCAACGAGGTCGAGCGCGGGATCATCGACGGCAGTTACCAGGTCGGGATCATTCCCGCGCACCGCAACTCGGGCAGCCTCGAGTATGCGGAGCTGTTCGACGAACGGATGCTGCTCTACTGCGGCCGGCAACATCCGCTCTTCGATGCGCCGCACGGCAAGCTCACGTGGACGACGATCCGCAACCACGCGTTCGCGGGGCTCGGCTTCCATTCGCCGAACATGGAGCTGAGCCATCGCGCGAAGCTCACGCGCAGCGCGACCGCGTCGGACCAGGAATCGATCGCGACGCTGATCCTGTCCGGCCGCTATCTCGGCTTCCTGCCCGATCACTATGCGGAAAGCTTCGAGAACAAGGGGCTGATGCAGCCGGTCGCACCACACCGGTTCAATTACCGGTGCCGGTTCGTGAGCCTGTTGCGGCGCTCGCCGCGGCCGTCGCGGGCCGCGCTGCTGTTCCAGTCGTGCCTGGAAGCCGCGCATGCGGCGGCCCGGCCGGCGGCATAGCGCGGGCTTCGGGTCGGTCAGGCGCCGTCGCCGCCGGTGCGCGGTTGCGCGCGCTGGCGCGCGACGAAACGGGTCGCGACGAGTGCCGCGGCAAAGCCGGACGCCGCACCGACGCCGAGCGCCCAGCGCGGGCCGAGATGGTTCGCGACCCAGCCGGCCACCGGCGCGCCGATCGGCGTGCCGCCGAGCGCGACTGCAAGGCGCAGCGCCATCACGCGGCCACGCATCGCCGGCTCGGTAGACAGCTGCATCAGGCTGTTGGTGGAGTTCATGAAGGTGATCGCGGCAATCCCGGTCAGCACCAGCGCCGCGGCGAACGACCAGTAGCCGGGCGCCAGCGCGGCGAACGTGCAACCGAGCCCGAACAGCGTCGCGCCGATCCACAGATGACGGAACCGCGGCTGCTCGCGGCGCGCGGCGAGCAGCGCGCCCGAGATCGTGCCGACCGCCATCATCGACGAAAGAAACCCGAACCCGCGCGCATCGACATGGAACACGCTGGCGGCCATCGTCGAGATGTACAGCTGGAAATTGAGCCCGAACGTGCCGATCAGGAACAGCATCACGAGGATCGCCGTCAGGTCCGGGCGGTGCCATACATAGCGGAACCCGTCGAGCAGGCTGCCGCGCGAGCGGCCTGCCCGCATGTTCGCGCGCAGTTCGTCTTCCCGAAGCTGCGACAGCGACGCCAGCACCGCGAAGAAGCTGAGCCCGTTCGCGAGAAACGCCCAGCCGGTGCCGACCGACGCGATCAGGAAGCCGGCCGCCGCCGGGCCGACCATCCGCGCGGCGTTGAACGACGTCGAGTTGAGCGCGACCGCATTCGCGAGTTCGCGATCGCCGACCAGTTCGGCGACGAAGGTCTGCCGCACCGGCGCGTCGAACGCCGACGCGCAGCCGAACAGGAACGCGAATATGTACACGTGCTCGAGCCGCACGACGCCCGTGACCGTCATCACGCCGAGCACCAGCGCCAGCACGCCCATCAGCGCCTGCGTGGCCATCAGCAGCTTGCGCTGGTCGAAGCGGTCGGCCGCATAGCCGGTCCACGGCAACAGCAGCAGTTGCGGCCCGAACTGCAGCGCCATCACCGTGCCGACGGCCGACGCGTCGTGATGCGTGAGCTGCGTGAGCACGAGCCAGTCCTGCGCGGTGCGCTGGATCCACGTGCCGATGTTCGACACCAGCGAGCCGATCGCCCACACGCGATAGTTGAAACTGCGAAGCGAGCGGAACACGCCCGCTGCCGGCACGCTCATGGCCGCTTCCGATCGGGCGCGTTGCCGCCGTGCAGTGCGCCGAAGTGCCGCGCGAGGAACAGGCCGAGCATCAGGATGCCGAGACCGAGCGCTGCCGCGTCGGGCAAGCGCTTCAGGTCGAAATCGCCGACGCGGCACACGAGCGAATAAGCGATCGCGAGGTTCACGACACCCCACACGACATTCACCGCGGACGACGACAGCCCGCGGCCCGGCGGATTCGCGAACGGCGTCTGAAACGGCTCGCCGCGCAACCCGCTGACGAGATGCGGCACGGCGTTCGCGAGAAACGCGCCGCCGAAGAAGTACGACACGAGAGGCAGGAGGTTCATGGGCGGGTTGTCCATTCGGCGTGCGGGTCGGTGAGGTTCACGGGCGGGCGGGATCCTGGAATTCGGCAAGCCGCTGCAGCAGTTTCACGGCGGCGGCGAGCTCGGCCTGTTCCGCCTCCGACAACTGCGCGTGCAGCGCACGCAACAGCCAGTCGTCCTTGGCCGCGCGATTGGCCTGCAGCACCTTGCGGAAACCGGGCGTGAGCGCGATCAGCGTCTGCCGGCCGTCGGTCGGATCGGGCTCGCCGCTGACGGCACCGAGCGCCTCCAGCGTCGCAACCGTCACGCGCATCGACTGCGGGCGCACGCTTTCGGCTCGCGCGAGCGCCGATACGGTCGCCGGACCGTCGCGGTCGAGCCGCAGCAACACCGACTTCTGCGACGAAGTAAGGTCGTTCGGATGGGTCTGCTCCCGCATGCGGCGTATCAGCTTGCCGACCGAGATACGGAGTTCGCCGGCGAGACCGGCGAGCGGGAGTGCGTCAGAGGGAGACGATGGCGTGTTCATGAAGCCACGATAGCATATCGACAGTTTAACTGTACAGTTTAGCTGCATATTTCGAGCTGTAAGGATCGGGGGTTCAGACCTACCTACTTCGATGAGTACAGCCGTGTTCGGCCGCGCGACCGGCCTCTGCGATAATGCGGGCTCCCCATTTCCGCTTCGCCTCCCGCCATGACGCAGCCGTCCGCCCCGCTCTCCACCGACCTGCCGCCGATCTCGTGCCTGCCCGGCGACGCGCTGCCGTGGCTGCCGATGAGCGCCGACCTGCCGGGGCTCGCGATCAAGTATCTGCACATCAATGCGGCCGAGGACACGCTGACCGCGCTGCTGAAGATGCCGGCCGGCGGCACGCTGCCGCGCCATCGGCACGACGGCGAGGTGTTCGTCCATACGTTGCAGGGTGCGTGGCGTTACCGCGAATACGACTGGGTCGCGCACGCCGGCTCGACGGTGCTCGAGCCGGCCGGCTCGGTGCATACGCCGGAAACGCTCGGCGCGCCGGGCGAGGATGTCATCACGCTGAACGTGATGCGCGGCGATCTCGTGCTGCTCGACGACGACGGCCGCGAGACCGCGCGCGAGAATTGCCGCGTCGCGCTGCTGCGCCAGCGCAAGCATGCGCGTACCGCGCCGGACGCCGCCGCGCCGTTCGTCACGCGATAACGCAGGCGACGTCGGCTCGACGCGCTCCGCGTGGTGCGGGCGCGCGCCGTCGCCCTGATGGCCGGCGGTGCACGTCGCCCGCTTCGCAGGCCGACCCGCGCGTTACCGAAAGCGCCGGAAAAAACGCCGAATGTCGTCCGCCAGCCGATCCGGCTCTTCCATCGCCGCGAAATGGCCGCCGGCCGGCATGTCGGTCCATTGCACGACGTCGAACACGCGTTCGACCCAACTGCGCGGCGGGCGGCCGATTTCCTTCGGGAAACGCGCGAACGCGACGGGCACCGCCACGCGTTGGCCGGCCGCGAAACGCATGGGCTGCAGCCGGTTTTCCCAATACATCTGCATGGACGAGCCGATGCAGCCGGTGAACCAGTAGAGCGAGATGCCGGTCAGCAGCGTGTCGTGCGAAAACCGCCGTGCGACGTCGCCGTCGCAATCGCTCCACGCGCGGAATTTCTCGGCGATCCATGCGGCCAGCCCGGCCGGCGAATCGTTGAGCGCGACGGCCAGCGTCTGCGGTTTCGTCATGTGCATATGCGCGTAGCCGCCTTCCAGCGCGGCCCACTCGCCGCGCTGCGTCACGAAGGCCCGTTCGTCCCCGGTCAGCGGCAACGCCGCGTCGGCCGGCGGCTCGTAGCTGCCGGGCAGGAAGTTCAGGTGGATGCCGTCCACGCGGTCCGCATGTCGCGCGCCGAGCGCGATCGACACGCCAGCGCCGAGATCGCCGCCTTGCGCGCCGAAGCGTCGATAGCCGAGGCCGGACATCAGCGCCGCCCAGCGGTCGGCGACCTGAAACGCCGACATGCCGGGTGCCGCCGGCGCGGGCGAGAACAGGAAGCCGGGCAGTGACGGCACGACGACGTCGAACGCGTCGTCAGGATCGCCGCCGAACGCCGCCGGATCGCAGAGGCGCTCGATCAGCGCGTCGAATTCGAACACGGAGCCCGGCCAGCCGTGCGTGATGACGAGCGGATAAGGGTTCGGTCCCGCCCCGCGCCGATGGATGAAATGCACGCGCTGGCCGCCTGCCTCCGCGACGAACTGCGGCAGCCGGTTCAGCCGACGCTCCACCGCCCGCCAGTCGAAGCGCTCGGCCCAGTATTCGGCCAGGTCGCGCAGCCACGCGCCGTCCATGCCCTGCTGCCACGGCTCGGCGGGCGTCAGCGACGGCGGGCGGCTGCCGCGCAGGCGCCGGCGCAGGTCATCCAGTGCGTGATCGGGTATCGCAATCTCGAACGGCTCGGCGTGCATGGTGTCTCCTCGCGACGAATGCCGGAGATTCTGCGCGATTTTTCCGCCCCGCGCTGGCGTCGCGCGCCCGCAGGCGTCAGCCCGTTTCGCGTTCGTCCGCCCGCGCGTCGCGCCGCATCGCCTGCGGCGGCACGCCGAATCCGCGCACGAACGCCTCGCGCATGTGCCGCCGGTCGCGAAAGCCGTTCTCCTTCGCGATCACGTCGAGCGGATGACGGCTCTGCTCGATCATCAGCCGGGCGGATTCGAGCCGCAGCCGCTCGATCGCCTTCGCCGGCGACTGCCCCGTTTCGAGCGTGAACACGCGGCTGAACTGGCGCGGGCTCAGGTGGACGGCTTCGGCCAGGTCCTCGACGGTCAGCGCGCGGCCGAGGTTCTGCCGCGCATAGTTCAGCGCGTTCTGGATCCGGTCGGATTTCGGTGCGAGGTCGAGCATTTCGGAATGCTGCGACTGGCCGCCGGCCCGGCGCTGGTGCATCACGAGCTTGTGCGCGACCGAGCGCGCGGCATCGGCGCCCAGATCCTTTTCCACCATCGCGAGCGCCAGGTCGAGCCCGGCCGTCATGCCGGCCGAGGTCCAGATCGGACCGTCGACGATGTAGATCCGGTCGTCCTCGACGCGAATCTCCGGGTGCTGCCGCTGCATGTCGCGGCCGAACGCCCAATGCGTGGTCGCGCGGCGCTGCGCGAGCAATCCGGCCTCGGCCAGCACGAACGCACCCGTGCAGATACCGGCGATCCGCCGCGCACGCGCATTCGCACGCCGCAGATAGGTGACGACGCCGGCCGGCGCCGGCGTGGCGAGCGGATCGTTGACGCCCGCGACGATCCACGTATCGACGTCGATCCGCCCGCGCAGCGCACGCGTGGCGACCGACAGCCCGAGCGACGAGCGCACGTCGCCGCCGTCGACCGAATAGCTGTCCATCGCGTAGAACGGCTCGCGCATGCCCATGTTCGCGTACTCGAACACCGACTGCGCGGCGAGCGCCATGATCTGGAAGCCGTCGCTGATCAGAAAGCCGATTCGGTGCATGGGGGTCTCCGGTCCCGGGCGCGGTGGTCGGCCCGATGTCCTGAATCATACCCATCTACGTCATTTGTGTCGCGGCGCTTCGGCGCCAGAATGGCTTCACGCCATCCGGCCATTCCCACCGAAACGGAGCACATCATGACGCAAGCACATCGCGGTACCGCCCTCATTACCGGCGCATCGTCGGGCATCGGCGCCGTCTATGCGGACCGCCTCGCGCGGCGCGGCTACGACCTGATCCTGGTCGCGCGCAACCGCGACCGGCTGAGCGCACTCGCCGAGCGCATCACGAACGACACGCAGCGCAGCGTCGAGATCGTCGACGCGGACCTCAACGACCGCACGGCGCTCGCCGCCGTCGAGGCGAAGCTGAAGCAGGACGCGAGCATCACGCTGCTCGTGAACAACGCGGGCATCGGCACGCATGCGCCGCTGCTCGACAGCGACGTCGACGCGATGACGCGGATGATCGACCTGAACGTGACCGCGCTCACGCGCCTGACCTACGCGGCCGTGCCGGGCTTCGTCGCGCGCGGCGGCGGCGCCGTGATCAACATTTCGTCGATCGTCGCGATCTCGCCGGAAACGCTGAACGGCGTGTACGGCGGCAGCAAGGCGTTCGTGCTCGCGTTCAGCCAGTCGCTGCATCACGAACTCGCCGACAAGGGCGTGCAGGTGCAGGCCGTGCTGCCGGGCGCAACCGCGACCGATTTCTGGCAGACGGGCGGCCTGCCGCTCGAACACCTGCCGAAGGAAATCGTGATGACGGCGACGGACATGGTCGATGCCGCGCTGATCGGCTTCGATCGCGGCGAACTCGTGACGATCCCGTCGCTGCACGCGGGCCACGAATGGGACGCTTACGAGACGGCACGCCGCACGATGGCGCCGCACCTGTCGGCCGATACGCCGGCGCCGCGCTACACCGCGGCGCGCTAGTTGCCGGCGGCGCCCGCGCCGCGCGGTGCGGCGCGCACGCCCAGCAGCATCGCGACCGCGCACGCGGCCAGCAGCGCGGCGATCATCCACATCGCCGGATCCATGCTGCCGGTTCGCGTGCGGATCAACCCGACGAGCCAGGGCGTGATCATCCCGCTCGACACGCCGATGCTGCTGATCAGCGCGATTCCGCCCGCCGCGCCGGCGCCCGAGAAATACGCGGACGGCACGGCCCAGAACACCGGATGCGCGGCGAAGATCAGCATCGCCGCGATCGACAGCAGCGCCATCATCGCGACGATGCTCGGCAGGTGCAGCGTCAGCAGCGCGAGCGCCACCGCGCCGCCGAACGCGCACGCGGCGAAGTGCCGGCGCCGTTCGCGCTGGCGGTCCGAGCGCCGCGCGATCGCGATCAGGCCGGCCGCGCCGATCGCGTTCGGCACGACCGACAGCAGGCTGATCTGCACGACGTCGTGGATGCCGAATTCGCGGATCATCAGCGGCATCCAGAACAGCAGCATCAACAGCGCGGTGGTCAGCGAGAAATAGATGAACGCGAACAGGACCGTGCGCGGTTCGGCCAGCACCTGCCGCAGCGAATGCGGCGCCTGCGTGCCCGCGCCGGTGCGGTCGGCGGCCAGGTCGGCCGCGAGCTGCCGGCGATCGGCGTCGGACAGCCAGCGCGCGTGCTCGGGGCGATCGCACAGCCGGAACCACGCGATCACGCCGAGCAGGATCGCGGGCGCGCCTTCGATCGCGAACATCCATTGCCAGCCATGCAGCCCCATCACGCCGGACATCCCGCGCATGATCCAGCCCGACAGCAGCCCGCCGACCATCCCCGCCACCGCGACGCCCGCGTAGAAGATCGACAGCACCGACGCGCGCCGCCGAGCCGGATACCAGTACGTCAGGTAGAACACCACGCCCGGGAAGAACCCGGCCTCGAACACGCCGAGCAGGAAGCGCAGCACGTAGAAGTGCCGCGCGCTGTCGACGCTGATCATCGCGACCGACACCGCGCCCCACAGGAACATGATCCGCGCGAACGTGCGGCGCGCGCCGAAGCGGCGCAGCAGCGCGTTGCTCGGCACTTCGAACAGCACGTAGCCGACGAAGAACAGCACCGCGCCGAGGCTGTACATCGCGTCGGTCAGGCCGAGATCCTGCCGCATCTGCAGCTGCGCGAAGCCGATGTTGCTGCGGTCGAGGATCGACACGATGTAGCAAATGAACAGGAACGGCACGATTCGCCTGCCGATGCGGCGGTAGAGCGCGTCGTCGCCGGTCGCGTCCGTCGTACCGGCGCCTGGCGCGACGGCCGGCGCGGCGTGTGCTTGAAGCGGGGCTGACATCGATCGTCTCCTCGATGGATTCGGGTGCGGGGCGGACACGAAGCGCCGGTCGCCGCGCCCGCGGGCAGCGACCGGCCGGTGCTCGTTCAGCCGCGCTGCGCGGCCTCGCCCTTCACGCCGAGCATCAGCGCGGCGCCGCTGGCCACCAGCAGCGCGGCCAGCAGGTACACGGCGAGATCCATGCTGCCCGTGCGCGTGCGGATCATCCCGATCACCCACGGGCTGACGATGCCGCTCGTGATCCCGATGCTGCTGATCAGCGCGATCCCGGCCGCGGCCGCGTTGCCCGACAGGTAGCGGGTCGGCACGGCCCAGAAGATCGGCAGCGCGGCGAAGATCAGCGTCGCCGCGATCGACAGGCACGCGAGCATCGCCGCGAAGCTGTGCAGGTGCAGCGTCAGCGCCGCGAGCGCGAGCCCGCCGCCGATCGTGCAGCACGCGAAGTGCTTGCGGCGCTCGCCGGTGCGGTCCGAGCGGCGCGCGATCAGGACCAGACCGAGCGCGCCGACCGCGTTCGGCACGACCGTGTACAGGCTCACCGCGACGACGTCGGTCACGCCGAAGTCGCGGATCATCAGCGGCATCCAGAAGTTGAGCGTCAGCGACGCGCAGGTCAGCGAGAAATAGATGAACGCGAACAGGTACACGCGCGGGTTCGCCAGTGCGGCCAGCACGCTGCGCCCGTCGTGCGCGCTGCCGTGCCTGCGGCCTTCGGCGCACAGCGCGGCGACCCGCGCCTTTTCATCGGACGTGAGCCACGCGGCGTCCTGCGGCCGGTCGACGAGGAACGTGAAGGCGGCAAACGCGAGCAGGATCGCCGGCGCGCCCTCGATCGCGAACATCCACTGCCAGCCGTGCAGCCCCATCACGCCGCTCATGTCGCGCATGATCCAGCCCGACAGCAGGCCGCCGAGCACGCCGGCCACCGCGACGCCCGCGAAGAACACCGAGATCGCCGCCGCGCGCCGGTTCGCGGGGAACCAGTAGGTCAGGTACAGCACGATGCCGGGGAAGAAGCCGGCCTCGAACACGCCGAGCAGGAAGCGCAGCACGTAGAAATGCGACGGCTGCGACACGAACATCATCCCGGTCGACGCGATGCCCCACAGCAGCATGATCCGCGTGAACGTGCGGCGCGCGCCGAACCGCGCGAGCAGCATGTTGCTCGGCACTTCGCAGAACACGTAGCCGACGTAGAACACCGCGGCGCCGAGGCCGTACATCGCATCGCTGAAGCCGAGGTCGTGCTTCATCTGCAACTGCGCGAAGCCGATGTTGATGCGGTCGAGAAACGACACGACGTAGCAGAGGAACAGGAACGGGACGATCCGCCACGCGATCTTGCGGAACAGCTGCGCGTCGCTGAATTCGGATACGGAAGCCGGCGCCGAGGCACGCGCGTGCGCCGCTTCGGCGGGAAGCGATTGGGACATGTCTCTCTCCAAACGCGCGCGTATCGAGCGCGCGGCAGTCTCCGAGGGCGTGCATGCGCCCTGCTTTCTTGTGAGACCGGATACGGCTGCCGGCACCGCGGCGCACTGCCGCCGCGGAAGCCGCAGCCCTCAGGGCAACGACGAGGCGATCATGTGAGCGCCGCCCCGCCGCCGTGCGCCGCTCAGTCCTGCAGCGCGGCCCACATTTCCTTGTCGCGCTGCGCGGTCCAGATGCGCGGATGCGCGATGCCGCTCGCCTCGTCGAACGCGCGCGACACGTCGAACGGCAGACAGTGTTCGTAGATGAACACGTGGCCGAACTTCGGGTCCATCGCTTCGCGCGTGAGCGCCATCGACGCCTTCAGGTCGAGATTGCGCTCGACGGCCTTGCGGCCCTGCGCGAGCAGCGTCGTCACGAAATCCTTCGTGTAGTCGAGGCCCTTGTTCACGTCGGCCGGATTCAGCAGCGCGGGGCCGCGGCCCGGCACCAGCTTCTCGGCGCCGAGCGCGCGCAGCGCCTCGAGCGTGGCCGGCCACTGTTCGAGCTGCGCATCGCCGCAGTAGCACGCGGCGTCGTATTCGACGAGATCGCCCGAAAACAGCACCTTCTGCGACGGCAGCCACACGATCGTGTCGCCCTTCGTGTGGCCCGAGCCGACGTGCATGATCTTCACTTCGAGCTTGCCGAGGAACAGCGTGATCTCGCGCTCGAACACGAGCGTCGGCCAGGTCAGGCCCGGCACCGTCTCGACGCCGGCGAACAGGCGCGGGAAGCGTTCGATCTCCGACTTCATGTCGGCCTCGCCGCGCTCGACGATCATCTCGTAGGTGCCGCGGCTCGCGATCACGTGCTGCGCGCCTTCGTCGAAATACGCGGACGCGCCGAGCACGCGCACCGCGTGGTAGTGCGACAGCACCACGTGCTTGATCGGCTTGTCGGTCACGCTGCGGATCTTCGCGATCAGGTCCTGCGCCATCGCGGGCGTCGCGGTCGTGTCGACGATCAGCACGCTATCGTCGCCAATGATCACGCCCGAGTTCGGGTCGCCTTCGGCGGTGTACGCGTACGCGTTCTCGGACAGCTTCGTCCAGGTGACTTTCTTCTCTTCCAGATCGGCTTGGGAGGCGAATGCTTTGGCCATTGTGCGTTCCGTGGCTGCGAGCCATGTGTTGAGGGGAATGAGCGGATCATCTTCTCGCCTCGAATATTTGTCAATGACAAAGTCGCTTGCTATTGTTTAATACGGGTAAACCTGCGGGCTGGCGCGAGAAATGGCGTCGGATACCATGCGGGGTTTCGTCAACGGAAGAATCATCGCGTGCAGAACCACGAAGTCAGCGCAGACGACGCGCCGCCCAAGGCGCAGCGCGGGATCCAGAGCGTCGAGGTCGGCGGCCGGCTGCTCGACGCGCTCGCGCGCCGGCGCAAGCCGCTCGGGCTGTCGGAGCTGGCCGCGGCGGCCGACCTGTCGACCGCGCAGGCGCACACCTATCTCGTCAGCCTGACGCGGCTCGCGCTCGTGAAGCGCGATGCGATCACCGGCAACTACGAGCCGGGCCCGCTGTCGCTGCGGCTGGGGCTGATGTCGATCGAGCGCCAGCCGGCCTATCGCGCGGCGCTGCCGCACGCGGCGCAGCTCGCCGAAGCCGTCGGCCTGAGCGTCGCGCTGTCGGTGCCGGGCGCGCTCGGCCCGACGATCGTGCGCATCGAGCACGGCGGCTATCCGTTGCACGTGAACCTGCACGTCGGTTCGGTGATGTCGCTCGACACGACGGCGACCGGCCGCGTGTTCCGCGCGTTCGGCGACGCCGCGCAACTCGACGCGATGGCCGCGAGCCAGGCCGGCGCGGGTGCGACGCTCGCCGGCGCCGAAGCCGCGCAAGCCGCACCGGACGCCGAGGCGCAACAGGCCGAACGCGAAGCGATCCGCGCGCGCGGCATCGAACGCAGCATCGACCGGCCGAGCCCCGGCGTCAGCGCGATGTGCGTGCCCGTATGCGACGCGCACGGGCATCTGCAGCTTGCGTTGACGGTGATCGGTTCGAGCGGGTCGATCGACGTCGACTGGGACGGCCCGATCGCGACGGCCTTGCGCGAAACGGCGCGGCAGGCCACCGCGTCGCTCGGCGCGCAAGGGTCGAGCGCGGCCGAACCGCCGCCCGCGTCCGCGCCCGTGCCGGCAGCCGGCGCGGCGCGCGTGCCGCCGGCCCTGGCCGACGACGCGAAAGCACAGCGCGGGATCAACGCGCTCGACAGCACCGGCGAACTGCTGCTCGCGCTGGTGTCGGCGGGCCGCGCGCTGCCGCTGCGCGATCTCGCGGCGGCGGCCGGCATGCCGGCCGCGAAGGCGTTTCCGCATCTGGTCAGCCTGCAGAAGATCGGCCTGCTGGGCCGCGACGACGCCGGCTGCTTCGACGGCGGCCCGCTCGCGCAGGCGCTCGGCCTGATCGCGATGCAGCGCGTGTCGCCGACGCGCGACGCGGAAGCCGAGATCGTCGCGCTGGCCGCCGCGACCGACATGAGTGTCGCCGCCGCGACGCTCGGCCCGCTCGGCCCGACCGTGATCCGGCTCGAGGAATCGGCGCGGCCGCAGCACGTGAGCCTGCAAGTCGGCACCGTGATGTCGCTCGTCAATACGGCGATCGGCCGGATCTTCGCATCGGGCATGTCCGACGACGTGCTGGCCGACCTGCTCGCCAACGAGCCCGTGCGTCTCGCGGGCACCCGCGCCGCGCCGGACGACGCCGCATTCCGCGCGCGGCTCGCGGCGATCCGCGCGGACGAACTCGATTTCGCGTTCGATGCGCCGGTGCCGGGCATCGGCACGGTCGCCGCGCCCGTGTTCGATCACACCGGCAGCATCCGGCTCGTGATCGCGATCATCGGCTCGTCGCGCGGCTTTCCGCGCGGGCCGGACAGCGACCTCGCGCAGACGCTGCGCGCCGCGACGCGGCGGCTGTCCTGGCGCTTCGGGTGGATTGGCCGGTAATCGCGCCCTTTTCCCCGACGTTCGACTCCCCCTGTTTTTCTTCCCGCGAGGCCGTGCCGGCACGGCCTCGGCACGCCTGCGCGTCACACGACGGCGACGATATTCATGTTGCGTGGCAGCAACATAAAGTGTCAGTAATTCTCATATAACGAAATCGAATTTCACAAGGCGGTGACGTTTCGCTATGATTAGGGTTATCCCTAACTCGCCACCTATATGGGGCTTCGTCATGCAAACGTCTAATGTCTCCGATCGTTCCACCCAATCCACTGGCTGGCTCGCACGTGTGAGCGAGCTGCTTGCGGAAGCGTGGGCGCTCCACCTCGAGAACTGCGAAGTCATCGCTGAAGCACACGCGCGCCTGCCGCGCTGAGCGGAACGGCCAGGGCGGACTTGAAACGAACGACGGTCCGTCGAGCGGCCCGCCGTTCGTATGCCGGCGGCCCGTTCGCCGCCGGTTTTTCGTCAAGCGAGGGCGTCAGCCCTTCACCGCGTGCTTCGCGGGCGCCGTCGCGGGCACGTCGTCATCGTCGTCATGCCGGCGCGTCGCCTGCTGCGTGTCGCCCGGCCGCACCGGATACGCCTTCGCGCCCATCAGCCCCTTCCACAGCACCTTGTTGTAAGCGACCGCATCGAGCCGGTCCTCGACCGAGAAATCCATCCCGCGCGTGACCGCCGCCCAGTAGCGCATCCCGTGCGTCGGCTTCAGCGCGGCCGTCTTGATGTCGCCCGCCGGAATCGGCAGCTGGGTGTTCGCGAGCAGCCCGGACGCGACCGCCTTGTACGTCCACTTCGCCTGGCTCAGGTCGAACACGTCGGTCATCGGCCCTTGTGTCGCATCGAACAATCCAAGGTGATCGAGATTCAACACCTCGGTGATCGTGCGGATCATGTTGACCGTCGTGTAATGCGTACTGACGACCGCGTTCTGCTTCACGTACGGCCCGATCACGAATGCCGTGCTGCGATGTGCGTCGACGTGGTCCGGTCCGTCCTGCGCATCGTCCTCGACGACGAAGATCAGCGTGTCCGACGCATACGGGCTGTTCGCGAGCGCCTGCGCAACGCGGCCGACCGCATAGTCGTTGTCGGCCATGTCGAGCTCCGGCGTGTTGACGCCGTCCAGCGACGACGCGAAGCTGCCGGTATGGTCATGCGGCAGGCGCAGCAGCGTCAGCGCGGGCAACTGGCCGTTGCCGACGAACTGGTTGAATTCGCGCTCCCACTCCAGCTCGCGGTACAAGTCCGGATACGCGTTGTCATAGCCGCGGAAGTACGGATCCGTGCGATCGACGAGCGCGGGCGTCACGCTGTACCCCTGCACCTTGTTGTCGGCGAACGGCGCCCGGTCCATCGGAATCGCGTTCGGGCCGCTGTTGCGCGAGATATCCATGAAGAAGCCGTAGTTGCGCACCGTCAGGCCCGCACGCAACGCGGCGTTCCAGATATAGCCCTGCTGTACGGCATCCGACGGGCCGTCCGGTGCCGACACGTCGGCCGTGCCGGGCAGCAGATCGGGGTCGCTCGGCGTGAGCGGGTTCGCCGCCGTGCGTTGCGCGCCGGTGAGGCCGACGTCGACGTTCCGATTCTGGCCTTCCCAGTCGTAAGAGCCGCCGCGCGCGCCGCTGCGCGCCGGGCTGCTCGCATAGTTGACGGGCAGCATCTTCGCGCCGGCATCGGACTCGCGTGCACCGGTCGACCACGGCCAGCCGTTGCCGCTCACGTCGCCGGAATCGTGGAAGTTGTCGAGCGTGACGAACGTCTTCGCGAGCGCGTGCATGCTCGGCGTCGTCGCGTCCGGAAACTCGGCCAGCGACGGGTCGCCGTTCCCGCGGCCCAGATCGCCGAGGATCTGGTCATACGTGCGGTTCTCCTTGACGATATAGATCACGTGCCTGATCTTCTGCCGCAGCGCGTTCATCGTCGCGACGTCGGCGGCGGAGAGCACCGCATTGAAGCTGTTGTTGTCGGCGACCTGCTTCGTCAACAGATCGAGCGTCGCGCTGTCCGGCGCGGGCATCCACATGAATCCGCCCTTGCTCAACTGCTCGATGTACTGGTTCTCCACCAGGTGCACGGGCGAGTTCTTGACCGGGCACGGTACGGTCCTGCCGCTGTCCTTGCAGTTGCCTGGATTCGGCCCCGGCATGTTCTTCGTGTAGACCACGTAGAGCGCGTTGTTCGCGCCGACCGCGACATCGGACGGATACCATCCGGTTGGAATCAGTCCGCTCACTTTCGCCGTATCGCCGGACAGCGAGACGACCGCGACGTCGTTGGTGCCGCGATTGGTCACGTACAGTGCGGTTTCGTCAGGCGACAAAGCAAGCCCGTTCGGCGACGCGCCGCGATACTGCATTTCCGTGACGAGCCCGGTGGGTGCGACCGTCGACACGCTCGACACGACCTTGTTCGATGTCGTATCGATCACCGACACGATGTCGGCGTTGTCGGACGCGACGTAGAGGCGAGTCTGCGCCCGGTTCAACACCATCTTGTTCGGGTTGCCCTTGACCGCGATACGCGTGACGATCTGCGGCGCATCGGTCGAGATGTCGACGACGACGATCTCCCGATCGCGTTCGCTCGACACGTAGGCCGTCTTGTTGCCGACGATGCGCACCGCGTTCGGATATTCGCCGCCCGGCGTGCCCGACGCGCCGCCGCTCTTGCCAGGACGGAGATCGCGTTCGGCCAGCACCGCGCGCCCGGCCAGATCGACCAGCGTGACGCTGTCGTGATAGCGGTTCGCCACGACCGCGCGCTTGCCGTCGGCCGTTACGTCGACGCCGGTCGCGAGCGGCGCGCTGCCGAGGCCGTTACCGCCCTTGTGACTCAGCGCGATCGACGCGCCGGCTTCACCCCAGGCGCCCTGCGACAACGCGAATACGTGCAGGTTGTCGTCGCCGCCGCCGGTCACGTAGAAATGCTGGCCGTCCGGCGCGAATGCGATACCGACGTAGGTATCGGGCACCGGCAGCACCTGCTTCTTCACCGGCGTGCCGCCCGACACGTCGAATACGAACACGTACTCGTTCGAATCGGCATTGATCAGCTTGCCGCCGGCGTCCAGCCTGTTGTTGTAGCCGCTCGTCAGCACCAGCAGCGTCTTGCGGTCCGGGCTGAGGGCCTCCGACACCGGCTGGCCGGCGATCAGGTCCGGCACGTCCTGCAGCCCGGGATTCAGCGCGACGAGCGTCGTGCCGGGCGCGGCCAACGGCGTGATGCGCTGCCCGGTCGACAGCAGCGTCGATGTCGTGTCGCCGAGCGTCGCAGCGGTATTGACGGAATCGCTGTTGCACGCGGTCAGGGTCGCGGCAATCGCAGCGGCAAGGACGAGAATCTTGTACACGGATGCTCCTGTTCGTCGGACAAAAACGTTTCCATGCGCCACCGTAATGAGGCGTAATGATTCGTAACGAACGGGAGAATAGTGACCGGCAGTGAATCGCCGGTGACGGCAACCTTGCTAAAGGCGCCGCACATCCTTTCCTTTTCCTTTCGATTTCCGGTTGGCCGCACGCGCGAACGGCCAAAGGCGAACCGCGGCAGCCCGCCCCTTCACACCTGGATCGAAGGCACATCCTTCATGCACCGCAGCGCGAACATCGAGCGGCTGTGACGGATGCTCGAAATCCGGTACAGCTTTTCGCGCAGGAAGCGTTCGTAGCCGGCCGTGCCGTCCACCGCCACCTTGATCCAGTAGTCGTACTCGCCCGACACCAGGTACGCCTCGAGCACTTCCGGCAGCGCCGCCAGTTCCGAGCCGAAACGCGCGAGCGCGTCGTCCTCGTGGCGATCGAGCGTGACTTCGAGGATCACGATGTCCGCATAGCCGAGCATGCGCTGGTTGACCAGCGCGACGTAACCGTCGATGTAGCCGTCGAGTTCGAGTTGCCGCGTACGGTTCCAGCAGGCGGTGGTCGACATGCCGATCTGTTCGGCGAGTTCGGCGTTCGACAGGCGCGCATTTTTCTGCAATGCACCCAGGATCTTGCGGTCCTGGTTGTCGAGCGTTTTGGGCGTGCGTTCGCGGGTAGCCATGGAGAGAAGAATCTTCTACTGAAAATCGGCATTCTATCTGAACAGGATTCCGGTTTCAGGCCCGTTTTGCTGGAAAACAGGAAGCCTTTTAACCGGGCCGCTTGATACATTTTCACCATGCCTGCTGCCCGGCACGCTCCCCGCGACAACCCCTTCGCACCGGGACGCACGGCCGCAATCACGAGTTGCGGTGCCGGGCGGCAGGCATGCGATTCCCCGCCGCCCCGCACGCCTATCCGACCGCGTGCGGGGCCGGTGCCTGCGGCCCTGTTCCTGCTTCCGTCATGTCGTTCAAGCTTTATCTGTCGTTCCTCGCTGCTTCTGTCGTCCTGATCTACGCCCCCGGTCCCGTCAACCTGCTCACGATGAACCAGGCGCTGCGCGCCGGCTGGCGCCGCGCGCTGCCGTGCGTCTGGGGCGGCACGCTCGCCGTGCTGCTGCAACTCGCGCTGACCGCGCTGTGCCTGAATTCGCTGGTGCATCTCAACGAACACGCGCTGACCGTGCTGCGCTGGGCCGGCGCCGCGTATCTCGTGTGGCTCGGGGCCAGGCAATGGCTCAGCCGTGCGCCGGCCGGCGCTCCCGCCGCCACGACCGCAGCCGGCACCGGGGCCGCGGCCGCCGTGGCCCCGGCGGACACCGACACCGGCCGCGCGCTGTTCTGGCGCGGTGTCGCGACCTCCGGCCTGAATCCGAAAACGCTGCTGTTCTTTCCGTCGTTCTTTCCGCAGTTCATCAGCCCGGATTCCGACTGGAGCCTGAACCTGCAATTCCTGCTGCTCGCGACGACGTTCGCGCTGCTGTTCGCGGGCGGCGTCGCGTCGATGGCGCTGTTCTCGCACCGGCTGAGCCGGGCGTTGCAGCGGCCGGCGCGGATGCGCGCGATGAATCGCGTGACGGGCGGGCTGCTCGTCGGGATGGGCGCGATCATGGCCGGCTGGAACTGAGGACACCGACGCTTTCCGTTCCGCGCGACCGCCACGCCCCCGCGCCGACGGCGACGCCGCCGGTACAATCGCGCGATGTCCGAATTGCTCACTTACGGCGGCCTGTTCGCCGTGTCGATGGTCGCCGCGACCCTGTTCCCGCTCCAGTCCGAAGCCGTGCTCGCCGGCCTGCTGCTCGCCGGGCGCGAACCCGTATGGGCGCTGGTGCTCGTCGCGAGCATCGGCAACGTCGGCGGCTCGGCGATCAACTGGGCGCTCGGGCGCGGCATCGAGCACTTCCGCGAGCGCCGCTGGTTTCCGGTCAAGCCGTCCGCGCTCGCACGCGCCGAGCGCTGGTACAGCCGCTACGGCCGCTGGTCGCTGCTGCTCAGCTGGGCGCCGGTGATCGGCGATCCGCTGACGATGATCGCCGGCGTGCTGCGCGAGCCGCTGCCGACCTTCCTCGTCATCGTGACGATCGCGAAGGTCGGCCGCTACCTGGCCGTCGCGTGGCTCGTGACGCACTGACATCCGCTGTCCTTCGCACGCCTGCCGGCCCGCCGGCGACGACGCTCCGCTAAAGATTTCGCCAGAGTTGCCGTATTTAACGGACGACTAGCGGTGACGCGTGCGTTCCGCCCCCTCTCCCTCCCCACTCAGGATGCTTCATGAGATTGACCCAATTGGGCCGGGTGAGCGTCGGCGCGCGTCTCGCCGCGCTGGCGTGCGTGCTCGTCGCCCTGCTGTTTACCGTGTTCGCATGGACGCTCGCCCATTTCGCCGGCCGGCAGCTCGCCGAAGAAGCGCACATGCGGATCGTCGACAAGGAGCAGTCGATCCGCGCGATGGTCGACCTGTTCGACAAGGCTCTGACCGCCGAAGCCAACCGCTCGATGTCGCTGTTCGCGAGTTTCCTGCCGGCCGATTTCGCGCTCGACCCGGCACGACCGGTCGACATCGGCGGCGTGGCCGCGCCGACGCTTCTCGCGGGCGGCCAGCCGCTCGACCTCGATTACTCGATTCCCGACCAGTTCCTGAAGAAAAGCGGCGCGATCGCGACGATCTTCGCGCGCGACGGCGACGATTTCGTGCGCATCACGACGTCGCTGAAGAAGCAGGACGGCGCGCGCGCCGTCGGCACCAAGCTCGACCGCGCGGGCCCCGCGTATGGGCCGCTCGTCGCCGGGCGCAGCTATACGGGCCTCGCGAAGCTGTTCGGCCGGTCGTACATCACGCAGTACAAGCCGGTGACCGACGCGACCGGCCGCGTGATCGGCGCGCTGTTCGTCGGCCTCGACATCGGCGCCAAACTCAAGCTCGTCGAAGACGGCATCCGCGCGCTGAAGATCGGCGACAACGGCTACTACTTCGTGCTCGACGCGTCGCAGGGCCCGTCGCGCGGCACCTTCGTCGTGCATCCCGATGCGGCCGGCCAACCCGCCGACGACACGCGTGCGCCCTATGCGCAGATGCTCGCGGCCGGCCAGGGCCGGCTCGCGTACACGTCGACCGACCCGGCCGCGCACGACGGCGGGCCGACCGCGAAATTCGTGTCGTTCACGACGATTCCGCAGTGGCAGTGGCTCGTCGGCGGCATTGCGCTCGACGACGAGCTGCTCGCCAGCATGCGCGCCACCCGCAACCGTTTCCTGATGATCGGCGCCGTGCTCGTCGCGGCGTTCGCGACGCTGTTCGTCATCGTGGTGCGCCGCGTCGTGAGCCGGCCGCTGGAAGCCGCTGCGCGGGCCTCCGAGCGCTATGCGGCAGGCGATCTCAGCGTGCGCATCCGCGACGGTGCGCCCGCGCAAGGCAGCGCCGGCAACGACGAGATCGGCCGGCTCGTGCAGGCGGTCGACGGGATCGGCGACGGCCTCGCGCGGATCGTCGCGCAGGTGCGCAACAGCTCGGCCGACATCGCGCACGGCACGGTCGGCATCGCGGCCGGCAGCGGCGACATCGCCGCGCGGATCGCGACGCAGGCGAGCAGCGTCGAACAGACGGCCGCCAGCATGGAGCAGATCACCGCCGCCGTGCAGCAAAGCGCCGAGCACGCGGCGCAGGCCAACGCGCTGGTCGCCGACGCATCGGCCGCCGCGACGAACGGTGACGCCGCGGTGCAGCGCGTGGTCGCGACGATGGACGACATCGGCCGCGCGACGCGCCGGATCGCCGAAATCACCGGCGCGATCGAAGGCATCGCCTTCCAGACCAACATCCTCGCGCTGAACGCGGCCGTCGAAGCCGCACGCGCGGGCGAACACGGCAAGGGTTTCGCCGTGGTCGCGGCCGAGGTGCGCGCGCTCGCGCAGCGCAGCGCGGCCGCCGTCAAGGAGATCGATGCACTGAGCGCCGAATCGTCGGCGACCGTCGAACAGGGTTACCGGATCGCGGACGCCGCACGCGGCACGATGCGCGACATCGTCGCGCGGGTCGACCAGGTCCGCACGCTGATCGGCGAGATCAGCGCCGCGTCGCGCGAACAATCGACCGGCATCGAGCAGGTGAACCTGGCCGTCACGCAGATCGGCGAAGCGACGCAGCAGAATGCGACGCTGATCTCCGATGCCGAACGCGCGGCCGTCGCGCTGCGCGACCAGGCCGCGCAGTTGTCGGACGCGGTCAGCGTGTTCCGGCTCGAACGCACCGCGTGACAGGCACCGGACGATCGGCCAGGGCCGGGCGACTCGCCTACTTCTTGTCGCCCGCCAGGTCGATCGCCTTGTCCGAGCCGACCGCATTGCGCAGCTGGAACTTCTGGATCTTGCCGGTCGACGTCTTCGGCAGCTCGCCGAAGCGCACGGCCTTCGGCACCTTGAAGCCCGCGAGCAGTTGCCGGCAGTGCGCGACGATCTCCTCCTCGGTCGCACTCGCGCCTTCGCGCAGCTCGACGAACGCACAGGGCACTTCGCCCCATTTCGGATCGGGCATCGCGACGACGGCCGCGACGGCGACGGCCGGATGACGGTACAGCGCGTCCTCGACCTCGATGCTCGAGATGTTCTCGCCGCCGGAGATGATGATGTCCTTCTTGCGATCCTTGATGCGGATATAGCCGTCCGGCATCAGCACCGCGAGATCGCCGGTATGGAACCAGCCGCCGTGGAACGCCTCGTCGGTCGCCTTCGGGTTCTTCAGGTAGCCCTTCATGCAGATGTTGCCGCGGAACATGATCTCGCCGAGCGTCTCGCCGTCGGCCGGCACCGGCGCCATCGTGTCGGGATCGAGCACCGTGGCGCCCGCTTCGAGGTGGTAGCGCACGCCCTGGCGCGCATTCAATCGCGCGCGTTCCTCGTCGGACACCGCGTCCCAGTGCGCCTGCTTCGCGCAGACGGTCGCCGGGCCGTAGACCTCGGTCAGCCCGTACACGTGCAGCAGGTCGAAGCCGATCTCCTTCATCTTCGCGATCACGGCCGGCGCGGGTGCCGCGCCCGCGACCATCGCGTGCACCGTGTGGTCGATCCCCGCGCGGAATTCGGCCGGTGCATTCGCGATCGCGCTCTGCACGATCGGCGCGCCGCAGTAATGCGTGATGCGTTCGCGGCGGATCAGGTCGAACACGGTCTTCGCGTCGAACTTGCGCAGGCACACGTTCACGCCCGCACGCGCCGCGACGGCCCACGGGAAGCACCAGCCGTTGCAGTGGAACATCGGCAGCGTCCACAGATACACCGCATGCTTCGGCATGTCCCATTCGAGGATATTGCTGATCGCCGCGAGATACGCGCCGCGATGGTGGTAGACGACGCCCTTCGGGTCGCCGGTCGTACCGGACGTGTAGTTCAGCGCGATCGCCTCCCATTCGTCGGCGGGCGGCGTCCACGCGTAGTCGGCGTCGCCGCCGGCCACGAACGCCTCGTAGTCGGTCGCGCCCGCGAAACGGTCGGGATCGGCCGGCATCGCGTCGGCGACGCTGACGATCTTCAGGCCCGGCACCTCGAGCGCCGCGCGATGCGCGAGCTCCGCGTATTCGGTATCGACGATCAGCACCTTCGCCTCGCCGTGACGGAGCATGAACAGCACCGACGGCACGTCGAGCCGCGTGTTGATCGTGTTGAGCACCGCGCCGGCCATCGGCACGCCGAAGTGTGCCTCGACCATCGCCGGGATGTTCGGCAGCATCGCCGCGACCGTGTCGCCGCGCTCGACGCCGGCCTGCGCGAGCGCGCTCGCCAGCTGCTTCGCACGCGTGTAGGTCTCGCCCCACGTGCGCCGCACGTCGCCGTGCACGATCGCAAGGCGCTCGCCATAGACTTCGGCCGTGCGGACCAGGAAATCGATCGGGGTGAGCGGCACGTAATTGGCGTCGCGGCGGCCGAGTCCGGCCTCGAACATCTGCGTCATGATCCTGTCTCCCGTGTACTGTCGACCGGCGTGCATGCACCCCGGATCGTTTTGATGTGGTTCAATTGCCGACAGCCTAACGGGCGCTATTGTGAGCCGTCTGTCATCGAAACGACAGAGTGCCGCTCCAGCGCTGCGCGTTATCCCTATCCTCGCAAACCCGCACCCATGCACGACGACTCCGTTACGCCGCTCGACGCGGCCGCCCGCCCGGCCGACACGCTTCCCGAACCGGGCCCGCTGCCGCCGCTCGCGACGCTGTTCGCCCAGTGCGCGTGGTTCCGCACGCTCGCGCCCGAGCACCAGGCGCTCGTGCTCGCGCAGTCGCGCGTCGAGCAGTGCGAGGCCGGCGACGTGATCGCGCATCGGCTCGCGCCGTCCGAGTACTGGATCGGCGTGCACCAGGGGCTGCTGAAGCTCGCGATCTTCAACGTGTCGGGGCGCGGCTGCACGTTTTCCGGCGTGCCGTCGGGCGGCTGGTTCGGCGAAGGCAGCGTAATCAAGCGCGAGCTGCGCAAGTACGAAGTCGTCGCGATCCAGCGCTCGACCGTGCTGTTCGTGCCGGTCGACACCTTCCATGCGCTGCTCGATACCAGCCTGCCGTTCACGCGCTTCGTGATCCATCAGTTGAACAACCGGATGGGCGAATTCATCGCATCGATCCAGAACAGCCGGCTGCTCGATGTCGACGCACGCGTCGCGCAGGCGCTCGCGCAGCTCTTCAACCCCGACCTGTATCCGGATACCGGCCCGTCGCTGTCGATTTCCCAGGAGGAACTCGGCATGCTCGTCGGCGTGTCGCGGCAGCGGATCAACCAGGCGCTGCAGCAGCTGGAAAAGCTCGGCGCGTTGCGGCTCGCGTACAACCAGATCGAGGTCGTCGATCTGCAGGCGCTCGCGCGCGTCGGAATGGAACAGCTGTGAGCGCCGCACGATCGGCACAACCGTCGCCATCGCGACACGTGCATTCCGTCTGCGGAATCGGCGCGCAGCGCGCGCGCCTCAACCTGACCGTTCCGCCAGTTTCGCGACAGTAACCCGTTCCACGCCGACGCCTATCATTCGGGTTCCCTTCACCGACGCCTGATCACCGCCCGTCCCGCTGCCTCCATGTGGATCGTCAATCTCGCGCTCAAGCGCCCCTACACGTTCATCGTCATGGCCATCATGATCGTGCTGGCCACCCCGCTTGCGCTGATGCGCACACCGGTGGACGTGCTGCCCGCGATCAACATCCCCGTGATCAGCGTGATCTGGAATTACAGCGGCTTCTCCGCGACGGAGATGACCAATCGCATCACGTCCGTCCATGAGCGGATCCTGACGACGACCGTCAACAACATCCAGCACGTCGAATCGACGTCGCTGCCGGGCATCGCCGTCGTGAAGGTGTTCCTGCAACCGGGCGCGAACGTGCAGACGGCGATCGCGCAGACGGTCTCCTCCGCGCAGGCGATCGTGCGGCAGATGCCGCAGGGCGCGACGCCGCCGCTCGTGATCACCTATTCGGCGTCGAGCATCCCGGTGATCCAGCTCGGGCTGTCGAGCACGACGCTCAGCGAACAGTCGCTCGCCGACATCGCGCTCAACTTCCTGCGCCCGCAGCTGATCACGGTGCCGGGCGCGCAGATCCCGTTCCCGTACGGCGGCCGCACGCGCGTGGTCGCGATCGACCTCGACCCGCAGGCGCTGCAAGCGAAGGGGCTCACGCCGGCCGACATCGTCAATGCGGTCAACGCGCAAAACCTCGTGCTGCCGACCGGCACCGCGAAGATGGGCCAGACCGAATACCGGATCGACACGAACGCATCGGCCGACACCGTCGCCGACATCAACAACCTGCCGGTCCAGACCGTCAACGGCGCGACGACCTACCTGCGCGAGGTGGCAGCGGTGCGCGACGGTTTCGCGCCGCAGACCAACGTCGTGCGCCAGAACGGCCAGCGCGGCGTGCTCATCTCGATCCTGAAAAGCGGCGACGCGTCGACGCTCAAGGTCGTGTCGGACCTGAAGGCGCTGCTGCCGAAGGTGATCCCGACGCTGCCCGAGGGGCTCACGATCACGCCGCTGTTCGACCAGTCGGTGTTCGTCGACGCGGCCGTCCAGGGCGTGATCCACGAGGCGCTGATCGCCGCCGTGCTGACCGCGATGATGATCCTGCTGTTCCTCGGCAACTGGCGCAGCACGCTGATCATCGCGATCTCGATCCCGCTGTCGATCTTCACGTCGCTGATCGCGCTGTCCGCGCTCGGCGAAACCATCAACATCATGACGCTCGGCGGCCTCGCGCTCGCGGTCGGCATTCTCGTCGACGATGCGACCGTCACGATCGAGAACATCGAGCGGCACCTGCACCTCGGTACCAACCTGCACGACGCGATCCTCGAGGGCGCCGGCGAAATCGCGGTGCCCGCGCTCGTGTCGACACTGTGCATCTGCATCGTGTTCGTGCCGATGTTCTTCCTGACGGGCGTCGCGCGCTTCCTGTTCGTGCCGCTCGCGGAAGCCGTCGTGTTCGCGATGCTCGCGTCGTACGTGCTGTCGCGCACGCTGGTGCCGACGCTCGCGATGCTGCTGTTCCGCCCGCAGCAGGCGAACACCGGCCCCGAGCATTCGATGTCGCGCTTCGCGCGCCTGCATCACGCGTTCAACCATGCGTTCGAACGGCTGCGCGCGTGGTACATCGTGCTGCTCAGCATCCTGCTCGTGCGCCGCCGCTTCTACGCGATGTGCTTCCTCGGCTTCTGCGTGCTGTCGACGGGGCTGGTGTTCGTGCTCGGCCGCGACTTCTTCCCGAACGCCGATTCCGGCAACATCCGGCTGCACATGCGCGCGCCGACCGGCTACCGGATCGAGGAAACCGCGCGCCTCGCCGACCGGGTCGAGCGCGTGATCCGCGAAACCGTGCCGCCCGACGAGCTCGGCGCGATCGTCGACAACCTCGGCCTGCCGGTGAGCGGCATCAACCTGTCGTACAGCAACGCCGGCACGATCGGCACGCTCGACGGCGAGCTGCTGATCGCGCTGAAACCCGGCCACCGCGCGACCCGGCACTACGTGCAGACGCTGCGCACGCTGCTGCCGCAACGCTTCCCGGGCGTCGAGTTCTTCTTCCAGCCGTCGGACATCGTCACGCAGATCCTCAACTTCGGCCAGCCGGCCGCGATCGACGTGCAGGTGCTCGGCAACGATCTCGCGAGTAACATGACCATTGCGAGCAGCCTGATGAAAAAGATCAGGCAAATCCCCGGTGCCGTCGACGTGCACGTGCTGCAACGGAACGACGAGCCGACCCTGCTGGCCGACATGGACCGTACGCGCATGCAGCAGCTCAACCTCTCCGCGCAGAACGTCGCGCAGAACATGCTGATCTCGCTGTCCGGCAGTTCTCAGACCACGCCCTCGTTCTGGATCAACCCGCGCACCGGCGTGCAGTACCCGCTGCAGATCCAGACCCCGCAATACAACATCGCGTCGGTCGACGACCTACTCGGCACGCCGATCTCGGCGAGCGGCCGCACGGGCGTGCCGCTGCAATTGCTCGGCAACCTCGTGCAGGTGCGCAGCACCGTGAACCCGGCCGTGATCACCCACTACAACATCCGCCCGGCGGTCGACGTGTACGTGAGCGTCGAAGGCCGCGACCTCGGCGCGGTCGCGGGCGAGATCGACCGCATCGTGTCCGGCGCGCGCGCGACGTTGCCGCGCGGCACCGACCTGACGATGCGCGGCCAGGTCGAGACGATGCGCACGTCGTACATCGGCCTCGGCGCGGGTGTCGCGATGGCGATCGTGCTCGTCTACCTGCTGATCGTCGTCAATTTCCAGTCGTGGCTCGACCCGCTGATCATCATCAGCGCGATGCCCGCTGCGCTCGCCGGCATCGCGTGGATGCTGTTCATCACCGGCACGCACCTGAGCGTGCCCGCGCTGACGGGCGCGATCATGACGGTGGGCGTCGCGACCGCGAACAGCATTCTGGTCGTGTCGTTCGCGCGCCAGCGCCTCGCGGCCGGCGCGCCGCCGCTCACGGCCGCGCTGGAGGCCGGCGCGACGCGGATCCGGCCGGTGCTGATGACGGCGCTCGCGATGATCATCGGGATGGTGCCGATGGCGCTCGGTCTCGGCGAAGGCGCCGAGCAGAATGCGCCGCTCGGCCGCGCGGTGATCGGCGGGCTGCTGTTCGCGACCGTTTCGACGTTGCTGTTCGTGCCGCTCGTGTTCGGCGGCGTGCATGCGCGGCTGGCCCGCCGGCGCGCGCGCCAGGCCGGACACTGACTTTCGCCCCACTACCCGGTTGAATTGGTTGAATTCATGGAAGAGAAACATCACAGCGCCGTCGGCATCCAGGTGGACGAACACGGCATGCACCTGCCGACGCGCACGTCGGTGTCGCGGCGCGGGCGCATCGTCCTGGTCGTGATCGGCGTGCTGCTCGCCGCCGGCGCCGCGCGCACGATCGTCGTCAACGTGCTGAACGGCAACCGGCTCGACGCGGTCGCCGAGCAGAACACGCGCCAGTACGTGAGCGTCGTGCATCCGGTCGACGCGGCCACCGGCGGCAAGCTGACGCTGCCCGGCACGCTGCGCGGCTTCGTCGAGGCGCCGATCTACGCGCGGGCGAGCGGCTACGTACTGCGCTGGCAGGCCGACATCGGCGCGCACGTGAAGCAGGGGCAGACGCTCGCCGAACTCGACACGCCCGAGCTGAACCAGGAACTCGCGCAGGCCACCGCGCAACGCCAGCAGGCGCAGGCCGCGCTCGCGCTCGCGAAGACGTCGTTCGACCGCGCGCAGCAGCTGCGCCAGCGCGATGCCGTCTCGCAGCAGGAACTCGACGACCGGCAAGGCGCGTTC
The DNA here is from genome assembly GCF_905339605.1 of Burkholderia sp. BCC1972. Lineage (NCBI taxonomy): Bacteria > Pseudomonadati > Pseudomonadota > Betaproteobacteria > Burkholderiales > Burkholderiaceae > Burkholderia > Burkholderia sp. BCC1972. Next base: position 192,862 of record NZ_CAJPGH010000008.1, read on the forward strand.
AGCCAGGGCACCGCGAACCTCGCCGCGGCCGACGCGAACATGCGCCGGCTCACCGAGCTGAAGGGTTTCCAGCGGATCGTCGCGCCGATCGACGGGATCGTCACGCAGCGCAACGTCGACGTCGGCGATCTCGTCAATTCCGGCAACGCCGGCCGTTCGCTGTTCACCGTCGTGCAGGCCGACCGGCTGCGCCTCTACGTGCAGGTGCCGCAAGCCAACGCGCAGCAGGTGAAGATCGGCCAGCACGTGAGCGTCGCGCAGGCCGAACTGCCGGGCCGGACCTTCGACGGCACGATCACGCGCACGTCCGAGGCGATCGACGTCGCGACGCGCTCGCTGCAGATCGAGATCACGCTGCCGAACCCGGACGGACGGCTGCTGCCCGGCGCTTACGTGCAGGCCACGCTGCCGATGACGCCGGTCGGCCGCCTGCAGGTGCCCGCCAATACGCTGCTGTTCCGCGGCGAAGGCCCGACGGTCGCAATCGTCGACGCGAACGGCCAGGTCCACCTGAAGCAGGTGACGGTCGTGCGCACGATCGGCCAGACGCTCGAAGTCGATGGCCCGCTCACGCCGAGCGACCGCCTCGTCGCGAACCCGAGCGACGCGCTCGCGAACGGCGACAAGGTCGTCGTGCAGGCGCCGGCCGCGCAACCGGCGTCCGCGGTTGCCGGAGCGAAGTCGTGAGCGCGATGCACGCCCGCCTGCGGCCCGCGGCGCTCGCCGCCGTCGTCGCGGCAACCGCCGTCGCCGGCTGCGCCGTCGGCCCGGACTACCAGCGCCCGGCCGTCGACACGCCGGCCGCGTGGCGGCTCGACCCGGCCGATGCGTACTGGCATCCGGCCGCGCCGGCCCGCGCGCCGCTCGATCCCGCGTGGTGGACCGCGTTCGGCGATCCGCAACTCGACGCACTCGAAACCGACGCCCTGCGCAACAACCAGAACCTGAAGGCCGTGGCCGCGCGCTACGACCAGGCGAAGGCGACGCTCGCGTCGGTCGCGTCCGCGCAGTATCCGGCCGTCGGCCTGACCGCGAGCGGCCAGCGCTTCAAGATCTCCGCCGACCGGCCGCAGACCAACTACGCGACGAAGAGCATGTCGACCGTGCAGAACGAGATCCAGGTCGGCGCGGCCGTCAGCTACGAGCTCGACCTGTTCGGCCGCGTGCGGCGCAGCGTCGAATCCGCGCAGGCCACCACCGAGCAGGCGCGCGACGATTTCGCGAACGCGCGCCTCGTGCTGACCGCCAATCTCGCGTCGAGCTATTTCGCGCTGCGCGAGCTCGACAGCGAAATCGACGTCGTCAAGCGTTCGATCGACCTGCAGCAGAAGGCGCTCGACTACGTGAGCGCGCGCCACGACCTCGGCGCGGTGTCGGGCCTCGATCTGTTGCAGCAGCGCTCACAGCTCGACGCGACCCGCACGCAGGCTCAGTTGCTGCTCCAGCAGCGCGCGCAGGTCGAAACCGCGCTCGCGACGCTGGTCGGCGCGCCGGCCCCCGATTTCTCGCTGCCGCCGCGTGTGGTGCCGATCAACGCGCCCGCGCTGCCGACCGGCATGCCGAGCGACCTGCTGCAGCGGCGGCCCGACGTCGCGTCGGCCGAACGCGCGATGGCCGCCGCGAACGCGCAGATCGGCGTCGCGCGCGCCGCGTATTTCCCGCGCATCACGCTGTCGCCCGACATCGGCTGGGATGCGACGCGCTTCGCGGGCCTGTTCACCGTGCCGGCGCTGCTGTGGTCGGTTGGCGGGTCGCTCAGCCAGCCGCTGTTCGAAGGCGGCCGGCTGAAGGCCGGCGTCGATTTCGCGCAGGCCGGCTACGTCGCCGCGCAGGCCAGCTACCGGCAGACCGTGCTCACCGCGTTCCAGGAAGTGCAAAATGCGGTCACGGGCCTGTCGATCCTCGCCGACGCCGCGCAGCAGGCAGCGGCGGCCGTCGACGACGCGCGCAAGCTCGTGTCGCTCGCGCAGGACCGCTACGCGGGCGGCCTGACGCCGTTCATCGACGTGCTGACGGCCCAGCAGCAACTGTTGACGAGCGAACGCCAGGCCGTGCAGATCCAGGGCCAGCGCGCGGCGCTCGTCGTGTTTCTCGCGAAGGCGCTCGGCGGCGGCTGGGACAGCGCCGCGACGAACGGCGCCCCGCCATCCGACGTCGCGGCGGCGGCCCCGCAGCGCACCGCGGGCGTCGGCCCTTAACCCGGTTAGCGGAAGACAAACATGAAAGTGCTGATCGTCGAAGACGAACCGAAAGTCGTCGAATACCTGAAGAGCGGCCTGACCGAGGAAGGCTGGGTCGTCGACACCGCGCTCGACGGCGAGGACGGCGCCTGGAAAGCCGTCGAATTCGACTACGACGTGGTCGTGCTCGACGTGATGCTGCCGAAGCTCGACGGCTTCGGCGTGCTGCGTGCGTTGCGCGCGCAGAAGCAGACACCCGTCATCATGCTGACCGCGCGCGACCGCGTCGACGATCGCGTGCGGGGCTTGCGCGGCGGCGCCGACGACTACCTGACCAAGCCCTTCTCGTTCCTCGAGCTGATCGAACGGCTGCGCGCGCTGACGCGCCGCGCACGCGTGCAGGAATCGACGCTGATCTCGATCGGCGACCTGCGCGTCGACCTGATCGGCCGCCGCGCGACGCGCGACGGCACGCGGCTCGACCTGACCGCGCAGGAATTCCAGCTGCTCGGCGTGCTCGCGCGGCGCAGCGGCGAGGTGCTGTCGAAGACGACGATCGCCGAACTCGTGTGGGACGTGAACTTCGACAGCAACGCAAACGTCGTCGAGACGGCGATCAAGCGACTGCGCGCGAAGCTCGACGGCCCGTTCGCGGACAAGCTGCTGCACACGATCCGCGGCATGGGCTACGTGCTCGAGGCACGCGAGGACGGCGACACGGAGCGGCGGGCATGAAACGCTCGATCATCCTGCGGCTCTCGGCGATGTTCGGCATCGTGTCGCTGCTCGTGTTCACGCTGGTCGGCTGCGGGCTGTTCGTGATGATGGAGCGCCAGCTGTTCGCCGAATTGCGCGCGACGCTCGACACGCGCGCCAAGGTCGCCGCGATGATCGTGTCGCACGCGACCACGGCCGAGCGCGGCCGCCTGATGCAGGAAAAGCTCGCCGACCTCGAACCGCCCGACGGCTCGACGCACTACCAGGTCGTCAGCGACAACCCGGCGTTCCGCTTCGGCAAACCCGTCAACGGCGTGCCGCTCGACCCGCCGTTCGGCGCGTTCCAGCGCTACCAGCTCAACGACAGCAGCTATGCGGTGATGACGAAGACCGTCACGCTGGCCGGCGCCGGCGAGCGGCCGGAGCTGCAGCTGGTCGTCGCGTCGTCTTGCGAGCGCACGCAGCGGATGCTGCGCCGCTTCGGCTGGACGCTCGCCGCGCTGATCGCGACGGCCACCGTCATCACGCTGCTGCTGAGCCGCGCGGTCGCGCGCTTCGGGCTCGCGCCGCTCGACCGGCTGTCGCAGGATGCGGCGAGCGTGAGCGCGACGAACCGCCGCCAGCGGCTGCACACCGACGCGCTGCCGACCGAGCTGCGCGATCTCGCCACGTCGTTCAACGGCGCGCTCGAGCGCATCCAGCAAACCTACGCGCGGCTCGAAGCGTTCAACGCGGACGTCGCGCACGAGCTGCGTACGCCGATCAGCATCCTGATCGGCCAGACCCAGGTCGCGCTGACGAGCCGCGACCGCTCGGTCGACCGGATGCGCCAGACGCTGCAGTCGAACCTCGAGGAATTCGAGCGGCTGCGCGTGATCATCAACGACATGCTGTTCCTGTCGCGCAGCGATCGCGGCGAACGCGCGACCGACCTGAAGGACGTGTCGCTCGCCGACGAGGTGCGGCGCATGCTCGACTTCCTCGAAATCCCGCTCGACGAGGCGCAATTGCGCGCCGAATTGCACGGCGATGCGCGTGCGGCCGTCGATCCGTCGCTGTTCCGCCGCGCGATGACGAACCTGCTGATCAACGCGATCCAGCATTCGGCGCCCGGCGCGACGGTGAACGTGACGATCACGCGCCGCGACACGCTCGTCGAGATCGCCGTGTCGAACCCCGGCGAACCGATCGATCCGGCGCAGCGCTCGCACGTGTTCGAGCGCTTCTACCGGCTCGAGGAAGCGCGCGCGAACAGCAAGGAGAACCACGGGCTCGGGCTGTCGATCGTCAAGGCCGTGGCCGAGATGCACGGCGGCGGCGTATTCGTCGCGTGCGCGGGCGGCATCAATACGTTCGGCTTCTCGGTATCGACGGAACCCTGCGCGGGCGGACCGCTGCGCGCAGCCGACGCAGCCGGTTCGGGCGATTCGGCGGAGCCGCGTCCGGCCCACGCGCCGCGCGCGCTGCACTGACGGCGGCCGCGCCAGCCGAGGGCAGTTTTCTTCAATACGGGCCGAAACGGCTCCCGTAGTCTCGATGCGACTTTCGACATTTCGCATGGAGACACCTGATGAGCATGCTGGTTTCGATGGCCGCGTTCGCGCTGGCCTCGTCGATCACCCCCGGTCCCGTCAACATCGTCGCGCTCGGCGCGGGCGCCCGTCACGGCCTGGGCGCCGGCCTGCGCTACGCGGCCGGCGCGACGCTCGGCTTCGTCGCGCTCTTTCTGCTGATCGGCCTCGGCCTGCACGCGGCGCTCGCGCGCTGGCCCGTGCTGACGACGGCCACGCAGTGGTCGGGGATCGCGTTCCTGCTGTTCATGGCGTTGCGGCTCGCGCTCGACGACGGCCGGCTGTCGGCCGACCCGGACGTGGCCGGCCCGTCGGCGGCATCCGGCGCCGCGATGCAGTGGCTCAATCCGAAGGCATGGCTCGCATGCGTGGCCGCGATGGGCGCGTATGCGGCCGACGGCGACCGCGCGCAGGTCTGGCAATTCGCCGCGCTGTATCTGGTGATCTGCTTCGCGTCGATCGCCTGCTGGGCGTATGCGGGCGCGTCGCTGCGGCATCGGCTCGCGAACGCGCGGCGCATGCGCGTGTTCAACCGGCTGATGGCGCTGCTGCTGGCAGGCAGCGCGTTGCTCCTGCTCGACGTCTAGCCGCGTTGCCGCTCAGCGCATCGCGCTGCGGTACTGCCCGGGCGTCGCGGCCGCGATGCGCCGGAATGCGCGCTGGAAATGCGCCTGGTCGGCAAAGCCCGCATCGAGCGCGACTTCCGCGATCGGCCGGCCGCGGCGCAGCTCGGTGCGGCCGTACTGCACGCGGCGATCGACCAGGAATGCGTGCGGCGTCATCCCGTAGCGCGCGTTGAACGCACGGATCAGGTATGACGGCGACAGGTCGGCCGCCGCGCAGATCGCATCGAGCGTCACGCCCTCGCGGCAATGCGCGGCGATGTAGTCGGCCGCGCGCGCGAGCTTCGCGTTGTCGTCGCCCGGCCGGGGGTCGGGCAGTTCGCGATCGAGCGCGCCGTGCAGTTGCGTGAAGAACTCGACCGCCGCGCTTTCCTTGCCGAGCGGATCGACCGAAGGCGAAACAAGCGTGCGATAGAACCCGCCAAATTGCGCGAACAGGTCGCCGCGCTCCGTCAACTTCGGCGAAAACCCGTGAAAATCGCCGTTCGGATCGCGCCCCAGCGCATGCTGCAGCCGCGCGAACCACGGCACGTCGACATAGACCATCCGGTACGCCCACGCATCGGGGCCATACGGGTTGCACGCATGGACCTGTTCCGGATCGATGATCACGAGCACGCCGCGCCCGACATGTTCGTTCGTCGCGCCGTTCACGTAGGTGCTCGTGCCGCCGACGATCGCGCCCACCGAGAACGTATCGTGCGTGTGCTTCGCGTAGCAGATCTCGCGGCCGTCGTCGACGGTGCGCGCCTCGATGAACGGCAGCGCGGCGTCGCGCCAGAACGGCGACGGGTCGATCGATCGGTTGGCGGTACGGCTCACGCGGCGGGCTCCCGGTTCGGACGGCGAACGCTCACCGTACAAGACTGTGCGCCGGCGCGCAACCGGGCCTGCCCGCGTCGACGCGGGATCGCGCCATTTCGCCTAAGCTTTGAATTCCGGCCGCCGCGGCACGCGCGGCGGATCCCGTTCACTCCTCTCCCGTCACGCTCATGCACATCGATCTGAAAGGCAAGACCGCGGTCGTCACCGCCTCCACCGCCGGCATCGGGCTCGCGATCGCCGAAGGACTCGCGCGCGCCGGTGCGCACGTCGTCGTCAACGGCCGCAGCGACACGTCGGTTCAGTCTGCGCTCGCGCAGTTGCGCACGGCCGTGCCCGGCGCGAGCTTCGACGGCGTCGCCGCCGACCTGTCCGATGCGGCCGGCGTCGCGCGCATCACGCAGCACACGCCGGATGCCGACATCCTCGTCAACAATGCGGGCATCTACGGCCTGAAGGCGTTCTTCGAGATCGACGACGCCGAGTGGGAACATTACTTCCAGATGAACGTGATGTCCGGCGTGCGGCTCGCGCGGCATTACCTGAAGGGGATGATCGAACGCAATGCCGGGCGCATCGTGTTCATTTCGTCGGAATCGGGCCTGAACATCCCGGTCGACATGATTCATTACGGCTTCACGAAAACCGCGCAGCTGTCGATCGCGCGCGGCCTCGCGAAGCTCGCGGCCGGCACCAGCGTGACGGTCAACTCGGTGCTGCCGGGGCCGACGATATCGGAAGGCGTGCGCGCGCTGCTGAAGGCGCAGGCCGAGGAAACGGGCCGCAGCATCGACGACATCGCGGTGGAGTTCGTGCGCAGCGCGCGCGCGAGTTCGATCATCCAGCGGCCGGCGACGACGGAGGAAGTGGCGAACCTGGTCGTATACGTGTGCTCGCCGCAGGCATCGGCCACGACCGGCGCGGCGTTGCGCGTCGACGGCGGCGTGGTCGACACGATAGCGTGACAGCCGCATGACGCGCGCTTGCCGCGCGTGGCGGCCGCACTATCGCGACGCGCTCTTGCCCGGCTGAAGCGTGCCCTTGCGGTCGGCGTCCATGCAGGAATCGAAGCCGTATTGCGTGACGACGCCGGCCCGGTCGAACACGACGAAATACTCGCGGTGATCGTTGCCGTGCTCGATGAAGTAGTTGTAGCAGACGCCGCTGCCGTTGCGGACCATCCACACGCTGCGCGGGTTGCCGCCGGCGCGGACGACGTCGGCGCGCGTCGCGCCATGCCGCGAGGCGGCGCGTGCGAGCGGCGTGCGCGAATACGAGAACGGCAGCCACGAGTCGAACCACGCGCAGCCGTGCAACATCAGGCAGCCCGCGGCCAGGGACAGCATCGCCGCGGGTCGGGACATCGGAATCAATCGCATGCTTGGGGAAATCTGCTGCGCCATGCCGGCGTGATCGAAAGCCCCATGCTACTAGACCTTTGGGTCCGGATCGAAAAGAAATGTAGAGATCTTTATACGAATCCCTGCGTGGCAGGCCCGCGCGCAAGCCAGATGGTGGCCGAGCGTTGCGGCCGGCGCATGCTTGCGCGCGCATCGAATCCGTTGCGCCGCTCCGTCAAATCGGCGCAACGGCGTGCATCGTCACGCAATCCATTCGGCCCACAGCATCGTCAGCACCGTCATCAGCGCGGGGCCGACGAACAGCCCGATCAGGCCGAACGTCTCGGCGCCGCCGAGGATGCCGAACAGCACGAGCAGGAACGGCAGCCGCGCCGAGCTGCCGATCAACACCGGCCGCACGAAATGCTCGGCGACGAACACGACGATGAATCCGAGCACGGCCACCACGACGGCCCACACGGTCGCGCCCTGCACGAACAGCCAGAGCGCCGCGCCGCAGAACACGAGCGGCGCGCAGAACGGCAGCATCGCGGCAATCGCCGTGACGAGGCCGAGCAGCGCCGCGTGCGGGACGCCGGCCAGCGCATACGCGATGCCGAGCAGCGCGCCCTCGCCGAGCCCGACGACGACGAGCCCCGTCACCGTGCCGTACACGGCCTTGACCATTCGGTCGATCAGTTCCGCGCCGTTGTGCCCGAACGCACGCCGCGCGCCTTGCAACAACGCGCCCGACAGCTTGTGGCCCGCGCGCAGGATCACGAACAGCGTGACGAGCATGAAGCCGAATTCGAGCAGCGCATGCGCGAGCCTGGTGCCGAACTGACGGCCGAACGCGAGGAATTTCTCGCTGTTCACGCCATGCATCGCGGTGGACGCATGCAGCGGATGGCCGAGATTGGCTTGCCACCATTCGGTGACCTGCGCCGAGCCGTAAGGCAGCCGGCCGACGACGTCCGGCAACGGAATACCGTTGTCCTGGACCGTCCGCAGCCACTCGCGCAGGTCGTGCGCCTGGCCGATCGCCTGGGTGGCCGCGACCGCGACCGGCAGCACGACGAGCAACGAGATCGCGGCCGTGATGACGGTGGCGATGAGCGTCGGCCGGTCACGGAACAGCCGGTGCGATTCGAAGCATTTGAGCAGCGGCCACATCGCGATGGCGGTCACGCAGGCCCATGCAATGGCGGGAATGAAGTCGCGGATCACCCACAGCGCGAGCACCAGCAGCGCCGCATACAGCACGATGCGGGCGATCTGCTGCGCGCGCGGCCGTGCGGCGGAATCGTGAGACGACGGGACATGTGCGCCCATGGCACCTCTGTCGAAATGAAAAAATGGCGGGTCGCGCAGGCAACCGGCCTGCACGAACCGCCATTCTATCCATCGGCGCCGGATCGGCGGCGCGCATCATGCGCGGGCCGCGCCGGCACGCCATGCCGCCACGGCCGCTCAGGCCACCTTGTCGGCGATCCGGTAACGCTCGAGCCAGTGCGCGTACGGCGCGGGCAGCGTCCACGACGGACGCTCGACGCCGAGCTGCTTGGCCGCATAGTACGGCCAGTGCGGATCGGCCAGGTGCGCGCGGCCGACCATCACGAGATCGAGCTGCCCTTCGGCCACCACGCGGTTCGCCAGTTGCGGCGTGTCGATCCCCCATGCGGACGACACCGGCAGTCCGGCCTCGCGGCGCACGCGCTCGGCGGTCGGTGCAAGGAACGCCGGGCCCCACGGAATCCGTGCGGTGGGCGTCGAGAAGCCGACCGACACGCTCAGCATGTCGAGACCTTCCCGCTTCATCCGCTGCGTGAGCGCGATCGACTCGGCGAGCGTCTCTTCGTCGCGGCCGTCGTATTCGATCACGCCGAGCCGCGCGGTCAGCGGCAGATGCTCGGGCCAGACCTTGCGGACGGCCGCGAGCGTATCGACGAGGAAGCGGCCGCGATTCTCGGCCGAGCCGCCGTATTCGTCGGTGCGCTGGTTCGCATGCACCGAGAAGAAGCTCTGGCCGAGATAGCCGTGCGCGAAATGCAGTTCGAGCCATTCGAAGCCGAGATCGCGCGCGCGCTTCGCCGACGCGACGAAGTCGGCCTGCACACGGGCGATGTCGTCGTGCGTCATTTCACGCGGCACCTTCGGCAGGTGCGCGCCGAACGGCACGGCCGACGGGGCGATGGTCTGCCAGCCGCGCGGATCGCCGTCGGCGATATGGTCGTCGCCTTCCCACGGGCGGTTCGCGCTCGCCTTGCGGCCGGCGTGCGCGATCTGGATGCCGGGCACCGCGCCGGCCGCCTTGATCGCCGCGACCGACGGCGCGAACGCTTCGGCCTGCGCGTCGTTCCACAGCCCGGCGCAGCCCGGCGTGATGCGCCCTTCCGGCGACACGGCCGTGGCCTCCGCGATCACGAGGCCCGCGCCGCCGCGCGCGATGCCGGCCAGATGCACGTGATGCCAGTCGTTGACGACGCCGTCCTCGGCGACGTACTGGCACATCGGCGGCACCGCGATGCGGTTGCGCAGCGTGACATCCTTGAGTTTGAACGGTTCGAACAAGGCAGACATCCACGACTCCTTTGCTTGGTTCTGCAAAACGACTGGGGATTCGCCGCGCGGTGCGCGCGGCGGAGCGATCGGGGCCGTCGGCGGGCCGGCCATGCCCGGCGACGGAGCGGGAACGGCGCCGGCCCCGCCGGCGCCATGCCATCAATTACCGGCGGCCGAGCTTCGCGAGCAGTGCCTCGGCAGCGGGCTCCGACGACGCGGGGTTCTGCCCCGTGATCAGCAGCCCGTCGGTGACGACATGCGGCGCCCAATCGGCGCTGCGCTCGAATTCCGCGCCGTTGGTCTTCAGCATGTCCTCGACGAGGAACGGCACGACTTCCGTCAGTTCGACGGCGGCTTCCTCGCTGTTGGTGAAGCCCGTCGCACGCTTGCCGCGCACGACCGATTCGCCGGTCTGCGGGTTCTTCACGTGGCGCAGCACGCCGGGTGCGTGGCAGACGGCCGCGACCGGCTTGCCGGCGGCGAGCGTGCGCTCGATCAGGCCGATCGAGTGCAGATCCTCGGCGAGATCCCACAGCGGGCCGTGGCCGCCCGGATAGAACACGGCGTCGTAGTCGTCCGCCGACACATCGGCCAGCTTGCGCGTCGACGCGAGTTCGGCCTTCGCCGCCGCATCGGCCTCGAAGCGGCGCGTCGCATCGGTCTGCGCGGCCGGATCGCTGCTTTTCGGGTCGAGCGGCGGCTGGCCGCCCTTCGGCGACGCGAGCGTCAACTCGACGCCCGCATCCTTGAACGTGTAGTACGGCGCGGCCAGTTCCTCGAGCCAGAAGCCGGTTTTCTTGCCGGTGTCGCCGAGCGTGTCGTGCGAGGTCAGGACAACCAGAATCTTCATGATCGGACACTCCTTCGAAAATGGACGGGGGGAACGGGGCCGCGCAACCGGGGCGCCCGGTCGGCGCGGCACGCCTGTCGGTTAGTCAGCGTTGGCGCGTCAACGTGCGATTCGTTGCACCGAATGCCGCGCGCATCTATTAGACCAGTCGTCTAGAAACCGGCCAAATAAAACGACGGCGCCTCGCTGCCCGAACAGCATCGCAGCGCGAAATGGCATTTTCGCGTCCTTGTTGTCCAGGCCCGAATACGTCGTCGCATTCACGAAACGGATGATAGCGCTGGATTAGACCGGTCGTCTAGTAAAACGGGCATTCGCCCCTGTCGACGTCATGGCCTTTTCGTCGCTACGACGCGGGGCACGATCCGGCAACGTCCGCGGCCGATCGCGCCCCTTCCGCTGGCGCGCCGGCTAGTCGCGCAGCGGGCCATCCGTGTCGCCGGCCTCGATGGCCGGCGCCTCGAGCCGATGCTCGCGCACGCCATCGCCCAGCAGCCGCAGCATCAGCTCCGCCAGCGCGCGGCCCGACGCATGCCCGGTCGGCTGTACGACAGCCGTGACGCGATACGGATGCGCGATGTCCGGCGGCACGCCGTCGTAGACGATCAGCGACATGTCGTCGCCGAGGCGGAGGCCGCTGTCCACGAGCGCGCGGAACGCCCCGCCGCCCGCGATGTTGTTGTCGACCAGCAGCGCGGTCGGCCGCGCATCGCGCGCGAGCAAGGCCCGCACTGCCTGCTGCCCGCCGTCGTGCGTAAACGGGCACTCGACGAGCAGCGCCGGATCGGGCTCGATGCCGGCTTCGCGCAACGCCGACAGGAAGCCGGCGCGCCGCTGGGCGGCGAAATTCAGCGCCAGCGGCGCGCTGATCATCGCGATGCGCCGATGCCCGAAGCCGAGCAGCCGGCGCACCGCGTCGCGCGCCCCGGTCTCGTTGTCGAAATCGAACCACGCATACGGTTCGGCGCACTGCGTGCGGCCGTACGCGACGTACGGAAACGCGCTCGATTGCAGGTACGCGATGCGCGGATCGTCGACGAGCGTGCGCGCGACGATCAGCCCGTCGGCGAGCTTGCCGTCGACGATCCGTCGATAGGTGTCCAGTTCCGCGTTCGGTCGCGCAGACGCGATGATGAAATCGAGATTGCGCTCGGCAAGCCGCTCGGTGATGCCCGCGACGACCTCGCCGAAGCGCGGATCGCCGAGATCGCCCGCGCCGAACGGATAGACGATCCCGATCATGTCCGCCCGACCGGTCGCCAGCCGGCGCGCGGTCGGATCGGCCACATAGCCCATTTCCCGCGCCGCCCGCGCCACGCGCTCGCGCGTGGCCTCGCTGACGTCGTCGTAACCGTTCAACGCGCGACTGACCGTCGTCCGCGACAGCCCGAGCGCGTCCGATAGCGCCTTCAGATTCACCTTCACCATCGTTCCTCGCATTCGCCGATCCCCTCGGCCGCCCGACGTCCGCGACGCGCCGACCGGGTAATTATTTCCATTGAGTAACGATTACCGTCAAATAAATATCTTTTGCGTTCCAAACCGGTTTGAAATAGCATCCAAACCGGTTTGGACATCGATGCCCACTCAGCCGTTCAATTTCACCTTTCCAGGAAACGACGACGAGATGACATACTTTCCCCTTTTCCGCCCAGCGACGACCCGGCGGTTGCTGCTCGCTGGCGGCGCACTTGCCGCCTTCGCGTCCGTCGCGCACGCGCAGTCCAGCGGCACGGGCGCGCCCATGCCCACCGCTCACTCCCAGCAAGCCTACGATCCCGAAGGCAACTTCACGATGCGCTGGACGCGCGCGGACATCCGCCAGATCGTCGCGCAGTCGCACACCGCCGGCGCCGACAAGAACTCGCTGCCGCAAGCGCTGACGATGCCGGACATCCCGCAGGATTTCCCGCTCATCAACTCGAACGTGTGGGTGTGGGACACCTGGCCGCTGGCCGACCTGCGCGCGAACCAGCTCAGCTACAAGGGCTGGGAGGTGATCTTCTCGCTCACCGCCGATCCGCACGCGGGCTACACGTTCGACGACCGTCACGTCCATGCGCGCATCGGCTTCTTCTACCGTCGCGCGGGCATCCCGGCGTCGCAGCGCCCCGCGAACGGCGGCTGGACCTGGGGCGGCCACCTGTTCCCGGACGGCGCGAGCGCCAGGGTATTCGGCACCGCGCCGATGACCAACAACGCCGAATGGTCCGGCTCGGCACGCCTCACGCAGGGCGACAACGTCAGCCTCTACTACACGGCGACGTCGTTCAACCGCTCGGCCCCCGGCGGCGCCGACATCACGCCGCCGCAGGCGATCATCACGCGCGCCGACGGCCACATCCACGCGGACGACAAGCACGTGTGGTTCAGCGGCTTCGACGATCACAAGGCGCTGCTGCAGCCGGACGGCAACTACTACCAGACCGGCCAGCAGAATACCTACTTCTCGTTCCGCGATCCGTTCGTGTTCACCGACCCCGCGCACCCGGGCAAGACCTACATGGTCTTCGAAGGCAACACGGGCGGCCCGCGCGGCGCACGCACCTGCACCGACGCCGACCTCGGCTACGCGGCGAACGATCCGTACAAGGAAGATCTCAACGCGGTGATGAATTCGGGCGCAGTGTATCAAAAGGCCAATGTCGGCCTCGCGATCGCCACGAACCCGCAACTGACCGAATGGAAGTTCCTGCCGCCGATCCTGTCGGCGAACTGCGTCGACGACCAGACCGAGCGCCCGCAGATCTACCTGAAGGACGGCAAGTACTACCTGTTCACGATCAGCCACCGCACGACGATGGCGGCCGGCGTCGACGGCCCGGACGGCGTGTACGGCTTCGTCGGCAACGGCATCCGCAGCGACTTCCTGCCGCTGAACGGCGGCAGCGGCCTCGTGCTCGGCAACCCGACCGACTTCTCCGCGCCGGCCGGCGCGCCGTATTCGCAGGATCCGAACCAGAATCCGCGCGAATTCCAGTCGTACTCGCACTACGTGATGCCGGGCGGGCTCGTCGAGTCGTTCATCGATGCGATCGGCCCGCGCCGCGGCGGCACGCTCGCGCCGACGGTGAAGGTGAACATCAACGGCACGTCGACGGCGGTCGACCGCACGTATGGACGCAGCGGGCTCGGCGGCTACGGCGACATTCCGGCGAACCTGCCTGCCACGGGAGCCGGCCACAACTGACGGCAAACAGCGTAACCAACCATAACGAAAGCCGGTAAAGGCACGGGGTTGAGGAGGCGCACATCGCGCGTGTCGTGTGTGTGCCTCCCTTTTTTCTTTGGACCATCGCGCATGCCGCCGTTGAAAACGGCATGCGCCCTCCTTTCCCGCTTCGCCCGACGAAGCACGGGGCCGCGCATGAATTCGACGTCTTTCCGCTTTTCCTTCCTGATCGCCCGGCTGCTGCTCGCCTGCCTGGCGTGCACGCAGGCCGCCGCCGCACCGTGCGGCGCACCGGCCGACCCAGGCACGCCGCAATGGCGGCCCGCGCTCCACTACACGCCGCAGCGCAACTGGATGAACGATCCCAACGGGCTCGTCTACGACAACGGCCGCTATCACCTGTTCTATCAATACAATCCGCTCGGCAACGACTGGGGCAACATGTCGTGGGGCCATGCGACGAGCACCGATCTCGTCCACTGGCAAGAGCAGCCGGTTGCCATGCGCGCGAACGCCAGCGAGGAAATCTTCTCCGGCTCGATCGTCGCCGACACGCTGAACACGTCCGGCCTCGGCGAACCGGGCCGCACGCCGCTGGTCGCGCTTTACACGAGCGTCTACAAGCCGGGCTCGGGTCACGCACCCGGCGTCCAGGCCCAGTCGCTCGCGTACAGCCTCGATCAGGGCACGACCTGGCAGCCGTATGCGCACAACCCGGTGCTCACGCTCGATCCGGAATCGAAGCAATTTCGCGACCCGAAAGTGTCGTGGTATGCGCCGGGCGGCTACTGGCTGATGACGACGGTCGTCGCCGACGCGCAGGTCGTGAAGCTCTATCGTTCCGACGACCAGATCCACTGGAATTTCCTGAGCGACTTCACGCGGCCGGGCGTGCCGCACGACGGCGCGCTGTGGGAGATGCCGGACCTCGTGCCGCTGCCGCTCGACGACGATCCGGCACGAATCAGGTGGGTCATGATCGTCAACGTCAACCCGTGGTCGATCGCGGGCGGTTCCGGGGCGATGTATTTCGTCGGCGACTTCGACGGCCGCACGTTCGTGCCCGACCATATTGCGCCCGCCGGCTCCGATCCCGCGCAATTCCGCTGGGTCGACCATGGCGCGGACTTCTACGCGGCCGGCACGTTCTCCGGCGCGCCCGGCGCACGGCCCGTCGCGATCGCGTGGATGAGCAACTGGGATTACGCGGCGAAAGCGCCGACCGCACCGTGGCGCGGCGCGACCACCCTGCCGCGCGAACTGTCGCTGAAGACGATCGACGGCGAACCGACACTCGTCGTCGCGCCTGCCGCCGCATTCGGCGCGTGGGCGGACAGCCGGCCCGCCGTGCACGAAGGCGACCTCACGATCGACTCCGCGACGCGCGTGCTGCCGGCCGCGACGCGCGGCGTGGCCCAGCGGATCACGGTGACGATCACGCCCCGGCAAGCGGCGCGCGCGGGCCTGATCGTCAGGGGTTCTGCCGACGGGTCGACCGGCACCCGGATCGTCTACGACACGGCGAAACGCACGCTGACGCTCGACCGTTCCCGCTCCGGCGACACGCATTTCGCCGGCACGTTCAGCCGCGAGCACATCGTGAACCTGCCGCTCGAGCGCGGGCAAGTGCGGCTCGAGATCGTCGTCGATCGCGGGTCGGTCGAGGTATTCGCGAACGGCGGCCGCGTGGCGCTGACCGACCTGGTCTTTCCGCCGCTCGATGCGGACCGCGTCGCCGTGTTTGCCGAGCAAGGCCGCGCGACGTTCTCCGGGCTCACGGTGACGCAACTCGAAGCCGGCGCCTGCGCGTCCCGATAGGCACGGTTCGCATGCGCCGTCGTGCAGGCGACGGCGACCGTCCGCCCGGCGTGGCTTCGCCCGGCGACGGTCTCCGTCGGAGGCACGGATCAGAGCAAGCCCATCCCGCCCGACGCGATGATTTCCGCGCCGACGATGAACGCCGATTCCGCCGCGCTCAGGTGCAGCACCGTCGACGCGATTTCTTCCGGCGTACCGAAGCGGCCGACCGGAACGAGGCCCTTGATCTTGTCGGCCGTCGCGTCGAGCGTCGCCGCATCGAGCCCGAGCTTGCCGTACAGCGGCGTCTGCACCGGGCCCGGGCTGACGACGTTCACGCGCACGCCGTGCGGCAGCAGTTCCGTCGACAGCGTCTTCGCGAACGAATTGACGGCCGCCTTGCTCGCGGCGTACACCGACGAACCGGGCATCCCGATGTGCGCGTTGATCGAGCCGTTGATCACGATCGACGCGCCGCGGTTCAGCAGCGGCACCAGCGACTGGATCTGGAAATACGCGCCCTTCACGTTGGTGTTGAACACGAGGTCCCACATGGCCTCGTCGCTGTCGGCGAACGGCGCGAGCTTCGCGACGCCCGCGTTGATGAATACCGCGTCGAGCCGGGCGCCGGCCGTCGCGATCGCGTCCGCCAGCGCGCGGGCCGACGCGACGCTGCCGGCTTCGTTGCGGATCGCCAGCGCGCCTTCGCCGAGCGTCTGGCGGGCGGCTTCCAGTGTCTCGGCGTCGCGCCCGGTGATGATGACTCGCGCGCCTTCGGCCGCGAATGCCCTGGCGGCCGCCAGGCCGATGCCGCTGTTGCCGCCCGTGACGAGGACCGTCTTTCCTTCGAAGCGTTGCATGATGTTCTCCTGTGAACCGGTGAGTTGACCGTGAACACAGGATGCGCGCGGCGCGCGGCGTTGCCGTACGACGGGCACGACGGACATGTTCGAAAACATCGAACATGTTGGGGCGGCCGCTTTCAGCCGGTCACGTCGATCCCGTCGAGCAGCCGCTGTGCGAGGCGCGGCTCGCGCAGTTGCTCCAGCCACCATTGCAGCGCGCGGCCGTCGCGGTCGCCGTGCCACGCAACGTAAAGCCGGTTCGGCTCGCGCGGATCGGCCGTCTGCTTCTCGACCAGTTCGCCGCGCGCGAGCAGCGAAGCGACGCGCCGGCGCGGCACCCAGCCGACGCCGAGCGCATCGTGCTGCGCGAGGATCTTCGCGCGCATCGACGGCACCGCGAGCACGGCCTGCCCGCCGAGCAGCCCGTAGGCGCGGCCGGCCGCGCGCCGCGACGAATCGGCGACGACGACCGCGCGATGCGCGCCGATCGCGTCGCGCGTCAGTACGCCGCTCGCGGCTGCCAGCGGATGGCGCGGCGACACCGCGAACACCCACTCCATCGCACCGAGTTCGAACCATTTGAAGGCGGGAATCGCAGGGGGCTCGTTGGTCGCGCCGACCACGAGGTCCGCGCGGCCGTCGCGCAGCGCTTCCCAGGTGCCGCCGAGCACTTCGTGCGTGAAGCGCAACGACACGCCGGAGTCGAGCGCGTCGAACGCTCGCACGACCGGCAGCAGCGTGTCGAACTCCAGCACCTCGTCGCTGACGATCCACAGCCGGTCCTCCCAGCCGCTCGCGACCTGCCGCACGCGCTGCGTGAGCCGCGCGACATCCAGCGCCAGCCGTGCCGCCTCGTCGGCGAGCAGTTGCCCGGCCGGGGTGAGTTGCAGCCGGTAGCCGCGCCGGTCGAACAGCAGCGCGTCGAATCGCGTTTCGAGCTGGCGCGCCGCGTGCGACACCGTCGACGGCGCCTTGCCCATCCGCGCGGCCGCGCGCGACAGGCTGCCGGTGGCACGGATCGCGTCGAGCAGCGCCAGTTCGTCTTCGGACAGCATGAGATCGCTCCGGTATGAGGTTGTCGTGGATCGTAAGGCAGCGGCGGGCTGCGGTCCAATCGCCCGACGCAGGCGGCGGCACCTTCCGCAAGCCGCCGATCCGGCCGACGACTTCCGGTATCCTGACCGGCATCGAATCATCATGATCGAGGTAACCACTGCGATGGACATCGCGATCCGCATCGAAGGCCGTCACGACCTGACGGGACAGATCTTCCGGCAGCTGCGCACCGCGATCGTCGACGGGCGCCTCGCAGGCGGCGCGCGGCTGCCATCGACGCGCGATCTCGCGAAACAGCTCGGCGTGTCGCGCAAGACGACGCTCGACGCGTTCGAGCGTCTCGTCGCCGAGGGCTACCTGAACACGCGCGCGGGCGACGGCACGTTCGTCGCCGACGGCCTCGCGCGCGTGCCGCACGCCGCGGCGATGTCGGCACCGTCGATCGTCGAGGACACGCCGCGCGTCAGCGCGGTCGACGCACGCGCGCTGTGGAACGACCTGCCCGACGCGCTCGCGATGCCCGCGCCGCAGGATTCGCCGGGCTTCGACTTCCGCGGCGGCGTGACCGACAAGGCACTGTTCCCGTTCGACGCGTGGCGGCGCTGCCTGCATCACGCATTGCGCCAGCAGGCGCGCGGCCCCGGCCAGTACCACGACCCAGCCGGCGACCCGCAGCTGCGCGGCGCGATCGCGCGCTACGTCGGGTTCAGCCGCGCGGTCGCGTGCAGCTGGGACGACGTGCTCGTCACGCAAGGCGCGCAACAGGCGCTCGACCTGCTCGCGCGTGTCGTCGTGCGGCCCGGCGACGTCGTCGCGGTCGAGGATCCCGGCTATCCGCCCGCCCGCGCCGCGTTCGCGTCGCTCGGCGCGACGGTGATCGGCGTGCCGGTCGATGCGCATGGCCTCGTCACCGAAGGGCTGCCCGACGAAGCGCGGCTCGTCTACGTGACGCCGTCGCACCAGTTCCCGCTCGGGATGCCGATGACGCTCGATCGCCGCGTCGCGCTGCTCGAGTGGGCGCAGCGCCGCCGCGCGGTAATCATCGAGGACGACTACGACGGCGAGTTCCGCTTCGAAGGCCGCCCGGTCGAATCGCTGAAGAGCCTCGACCGCACGGGCCTCGTCGCCTACGTCGGCACGTTCTCGAAGACGATCTTTCCCGAGCTGCGGATCGGTTACGCGATTCCGCCGCGCGCGCTGCGCGGCGCACTGGCCAAGGCGAAGCAGATCGTCGACTGGCACACCTGCACGCTGACGCAGGCGGCGCTCGCGCGCTTCATGGTCGAAGGCGATTTCGCGCGGCACCTGAAACGTGTACAGAAACACTACGACGCGCGCCGAAGGATGCTGGTCGCGCACCTGAGCGGCGAACTCGCGCCGTGGTTCGACGCGATCGTGCCGACGGCCGGCATCCACCTCGCCGCGCACCTGAAGCGGGGCCTCGACGAAGCGGCGCTGGTCCGCGCGGCGCGTGCGCAGGACATCGGCCTGTACGGGATCTCGGCGTTCCACGTCGGCGTGCCGGTCCGCGCGGGGCTGCTGTTCGGCTATGGCGGGATCGACGCGCCGCGCATCGACACGGCGCTCGCGAAGCTGGCCGGGCTGCTCCGCTCGGGTATCATCGGCGAATCGCCACTGGTTACCTGAATTTCCACAGAATTGGCTATTCAAGCAGGCCAGTCGACTGCTTAAAGTGGGTCCTGTCGCGCCAACCGGGCGCTACCAACCGAAAAGGACCTGCCATGCAACCGCGCCTGAACTTCTATGCCGCCAGCCCGAATGCGATCAAGGTGATGCGCAACGCCGAGGAATTCCTCGCGAAAAGCTCGATCGAGAAGCCGCTCGCCGAACTCGTCCGCCTGCGCGCGTCGCAGATCAACGGCTGTGCGTTCTGCGTCGACATGCACACGACCGACGCACGCAAGGGCGGCGAAACCGACCGTCGCCTGGCGACCGTCGTCACGTGGCGCGAAACGCCGTTCTTCACGGAGCGCGAACGCGCGGCACTCGAATGGACCGAGGCACTGACGCTGGTGGCCGACAACCACGTGCCGGACGCCGTCTGGGAAGCCGTGAAGCCGCACTTCACCGACGAGGAGCTGTTCGACCTGTCGATGCTGATCGCGACGATCAACTCGTGGAACCGCTTCGCGATCGCGTTCCGCAAGATGCCCGAGTAAGGAGGCGACGATGACCGGCTCCCCGCTCCGTCGCGCCGCCTCGTGCGTCGCGCTCCCGCTCGCACTCGGTGCCGCGCTGCCGGCCGCCGCCGATGCGCACGACGCCGGCAGCACCGTGCACGCGATCATGCGGCAGGCCGTGCCCGAAGCGCCCGGCAAGCTTGCCGTCGTCGCGACCGTCGACTATGCGCCCGGCCAGGCGTCCGAAGCGCACCGGCACCTCGGCTCGGTGTTTGCCGTCGTGTCGAAAGGCGAAGTGCTGTCGCAGGTGAACGGCGGCCCGCTGCGCCGCTACCGCGCCGGCGAAGGCTGGTACGAGGCGCCCGGTTCGCGCCATCAGGTGTCGCGCAACGCGAGCGCGACCGAACCGGCCCAGCTCGTCGTGTTCGGGCTGACGGGCGAACACGAACCGCTGAAGTCGCCGATCGATCAGTAAACCGCTTGCGGGGCGCGTACGCGGGATACCGCGTGCGCACCTCGCATCGCAACCGGCTCGCCTGCCGGTTCTTCACGAAATTCCCGTTAACTGCTCCCTACACGACACCGGCTGCGCACTGCCCGCCGCTTCGTCGCGCCCCGTCCCGCTCGTCCGCGCCCCGCTTCGACGCTCGCCCGATCGCGATCCGTGGCGGCGAAAACCCTTCCTTGAAATTAACTAACTCGTCAATTAGCGTCGATTGCATGAACGCGAAATCCACCGTCGCCAGGCCGCGCGGGCGCCGCCCGTCGGTGGACGACTTCGACCTGCGCGACCACATGCTCGACGTCGCGATCCGGTTGTTCGCCGAGCGCGGCATCGCCGCGACGACGGTCGCGCAGATCGCCGCCGCCGCCGGCGTCACGTCGGCGATGGTCCACTACTACTTCACGAACCGCGAACAGCTGCTCGACGCGATCGTCGAGGAGCGACTCGTGCAGGTGATCGCGTTCGTGTGGCGGCCGACCGA
Organism: Burkholderia sp. BCC1972; assembly: GCF_905339605.1. NCBI lineage: Bacteria > Pseudomonadati > Pseudomonadota > Betaproteobacteria > Burkholderiales > Burkholderiaceae > Burkholderia > Burkholderia sp. BCC1972. The sequence continues at coordinate 213,524 of NZ_CAJPGH010000008.1, forward strand.
GCCGCGGATCGAGAATGATCCGTTCGCGCTCGTCGCCGAACTCGTCGACCGCTTCTTCGACGTCACGCACCGCATGCCGTGGCTGCCGTCGATCTGGCTGCGCGAGATCGTCCACGAAGGCGGGCTGCTGCGCGAGCGCATGGTCCGGCGCATTCCGCTCGAACACATCGGCCGCTTCGCCGAACGCATCCGCGCCGCACAGCAGGCCGGCACGCTGAATCCCGCGCTCGAACCGGCGTTCCTGTTCCACTCGATCATCGCGCTCGTGATGCTGCCGCTCGCCACCGCGAAACTGTGGCAAAGCGCGCGCGGCCTGCCGCCGATCGACCGCGACGCATTGCACCGGCACGTCCGTGCGCTGCTCGGCTCGGGCCTGCAGCCGCCCACCGCCGCGCCGCATGCGCGGGCTCCGTCGCCACGGAGGCCATCGTGAACGCGGCCCGCGCGCTGCCGTTCGCGCTGACCGCCGCCGCCATGCTGCTCGCCGGGTGCGGACGGTCGACAGGCAACGGCACGACCTACCAGGGCTACGTCGAAGGCGAGTTCGTGTACCTGTCGTCGTCGCAATCGGGCACGCTGGCGCAATTGCCGGTCGAACGCGGTCAAGCCATCGCCGCCGGCATGCCGGTATTCTCGCTCGAAGCCGTCAGCGAAACGGCCGCGCTCCTGCAGGCGCAGCATCAGCTCGCCGCCGCCCGCGCGCAGCTTGCCGACCTGCAGACCGGCAAGCGCCCGCCGGAAATCGCGGTCACGCAGGCGCAGCTCGCGCAGGCCAGCGCGCAGGCCGCACGGGCCGCCGCGCAACGCGCGCGCGATGAACGCCAGTACGCGGCCGGCGGCCTGTCGAAGCAGCAGCTCGACGATTCGCGCACGTCCGCGCAGACCACCGCCGCGCAGATGCGCGAACTGCAGAAGCAGGTCGACGTCGCGCGCCTGCCGGGCCGCGCACAACAAATCGCCGCCCAGGCCGCGCAGGTCGACGCCGCGCAGGCCGCGGTAGCCGAAGCGCAATGGAAGCTCGACCAGAAACGCGTCGCCGCGCCGGCGGCCGGGCGCGTGTACGACACGCTGTACCGCGTCGGCGAATGGGTGCAGGCCGGCAACCCGGTCGTGCAGATGCTGCCGCCGCAGAACCTGAAGGTGCGCTTCTTCGTGCCGGAGGCCGCCATTGCGTCGCTCGCGCCGGGGCGCGCGGTCGCGATCCATTGCGACGGCTGCGCGGCCGACGTGCCTGCACGCATCACCTACGTGTCGAGCGAGGCCGAATACACGCCGCCCGTGATCTACAGCAACGAGAGCCGGACCAAGCTCGTGTTCATGATCGAGGCGCGCCCGGCCGTGGCCGATGCGTCGAAGCTGCATCCGGGCCAGCCCGTCGCCGTGAGCGTGCGATGAACGTGCCGCCCGCCCCGTACGCGATCGACGTCGACCGGCTGAACAAGCGGTTCGGCGACAAGCACGTCGTGAAGGACGTATCGCTGCGCGTCGCGCGCGGCGAGATCTTCGGCTTTCTCGGGCCGAACGGCAGCGGCAAGACGACGTCGATCCGGATGATGTGCGGGCTGCTCACGCCCGATTCCGGCAGCGGCACCTGCCTCGGCTACGACATCGTGCGCGACAGCGCACAGATCAAGCGGCGCGTCGGCTACATGACGCAGCGCTTCTCGTACTGGGAAGACCTGTCGATCCGCGAGAACCTCGACTTCGTCGCGCGCGTGTACGGGATGCGCGACCGCCAGGCGGCCGTCGCACGCGCGCTCGACGGGCTCGGCCTCGCGAGCCGCGCGGACCAGCTCACGGGCGCGCTGTCGGGCGGCTGGAAGCAGCGCCTCGCGCTGGCCGCGTGCATGCTGCACGAGCCCGAGCTGCTGCTGCTCGACGAGCCGACGGCCGGCGTCGACCCGGCCGCACGGCGCGACTTCTGGGAGGAACTGCACCGGCTCGCCGCGCAGGGAATCTCGGTGCTCGTCAGCACGCACTACATGGACGAAGCCGAGCGCTGCCACAAGCTCGCGTACATCGCGTACGGCGAACTGCTCGCGCAGGGCACGTCGGCGGAGATCGTCGCGTCCCAGCGCCTGGCGACGCGCGCGATCACCGGCGAGCGCCTGACCGAACTGTCCGCGCGGCTGCGCACGATGCCGGGCGTCGAGCAGACCGTCGTCTTCGGCTCGGCGCTGCACGTGAGCGGCCGCGACCGCGCGCAGCTCGACGCGACGCTTCGGCAGGTTGCCCGCGACACGTCGCTGCAGGTGATGCCGATCGACACCGCGCTCGAGGACGTGTTCATCTACATGATGAGCCGCGCGTCCCGGCCGCCCGGCGGGGTGTCGCCATGAACGCGTGGGCGGGCCTGCGCGAATCGTTCTCGGTCGCGCGCTGGTGGAGCATCGTGCTGAAGGAGTTCCTGCAGCTGCGGCGCGATCGCGTGACGTTCGCGATGATCGTCGGCGTGCCGATCATCCAGCTCGCGCTGTTCGGCTTCGCGATCAACACCGATCCGAAGCACCTGCCGACCGCCGTGATCGTCGCCGACGCGAGCCCGTTCACGCGCAGCTTCATCGCCGCGATGCGCCACTCCGCATACTTCGACATCGTCGAGACGCTGCCCGACGAAGCGGCCGGCCGCCATGCGCTCGCACGCGGCGACGTGCAGTTCGTGCTGAGCGTGCCGGCCGATTTCTCGCGGCGGCTGCTGCGCGGCGAGCGTCCGGCGCTGCTCGTCGAGGCGGACGCGACCGATCCCGTGGCCACGGCGTCGGCGATCGGCGCGCTGCCGGGCCTCGTGCAGCCCGTCGCGGACAAGGACCTGACGGGCCCGCTCGCGCACCTGAACGGCCGCCCGGCCGCGTTCGACGTCGTGCTGCACCGGCTGTACAACCCCGAAGGCATCACGCAGTACAACGTCGTGCCGGGCCTGATGGGCGTGATCCTGACGATGACGATGGTGATGATGACGGGCCTCGCGATCACGCGCGAACGCGAGCGCGGCACGATGGAGAACCTGCTCGCGACGCCCGTGCGGCCGCTCGAGGTGATGACGGGCAAGATCGTGCCGTACGTGTTCATCGGGCTGATCCAGGTGTCGATCATCCTCGCGGCCGCCCGCTTCGTGTTCGCCGTGCCGTTCGTCGGCGGCGTGTTCGCGATCTACCTGTCCGCGCTGCTGTTCATCGCCGCGAACCTGACGGTCGGCATCACGCTGTCGTCGCTCGCGCAGAACCAGTTGCAGGCGATGCAGCTCGCGGTGTTCTACTTCCTGCCGAACATCCTGCTGTCGGGCTTCATGTTCCCGTTCGCCGGGATGCCGAAATGGGCGCAGTACATCGGCAACCTGCTGCCGCTCACCTACTTCAACCGCCTCGTGCGCGGCATCCTGCTGAAAGGCAACGGCTGGGCCGACCTGTGGCCGTCCGTGTGGCCGGTCGCGCTGTTCACCGTCGTCGTGATGGGCGTCGCGTTGCGCTTCTACCGGCGCACGCTCGATTAGGCGGCACGCGATGAATCCGGCCATGCATCGCGCGTCCCTCGCTGCCCGCGGCTTCACATTGGCCGCTGCCGCGCTGCTCGCCGCAGGTTGCGTGGTCGGGCCGGATTTCCGCACGCCTGATGCGCCGGCCACGCAGCAATACACGCGTGGCGAGCCGCCTGCGACCACGGCCGCCGCGACCGGCCCGGCCGGCGGCATGCAGACTTTCTCGGCGGCCACGCACACGCCGCAACGCTGGTGGACGCAGTTCGACTCGGAACCGTTGAACCGACTCGTCGACACCGCGTGGCAGAACAGCCCGACGCTCGCCGAAGCCCGCGCGCGGCTCGACGAAGCGCGGCAGAACCATGCGGCCGAGGCCGGCGCGACGATGCTGCCGCGCGTCGACGCAAACCTGTCCGCCACGCGCGAGCAAGTCGATACCGCCGCGTTCGGGCTGCCGGCCAACGTGCCGAGCCCCGGGCCGTTCACGCTGTACGACGCATCGGTGAGCGTGTCGTACGTGCTCGACGTATTCGGCGGCAACCGGCGCGCGCTCGAAGCGCTGCGTGCGCAGGTCGACTATCGGGCGTACACGCTCGACGCCGCGCGGCTGACGCTCGCGGGCAACGTCGTCGCCACCGCGATCCTGCGCGCGTCGCTCGCGCAACAGGTCGCGCTCACTCGGCAGCTCGTCGACGCGCAAGCACGGCAGTTGCGCATCGTCGACGCGCGCTACGCGGCGGGCGGCGTCGCGCAGGCCGACGTGCACGCGCAACGCGCGCTGCTCGCGCAAACGCAGGCGTCGTTGCCGCCGCTGCTGGCCCGCCTCGCGCAGGCCGGCCACCGGCTGGCGATCCTGCTGGGTGTGCCGCCGTCCGATGCCGCGCTGCCGGACCATTCGCTCGATGCGCTCGCACTACCGCGCACGCTGCCCGTCGCGCTGCCGTCGACGCTCGCGCGCGAACGGCCCGACATCCGCGCGGCGGAAGCCGTGCTGCACCAGGCGAGCGCGAACGTCGGCGTGGCCACCGAGAACCTGTATCCGCGATTTTCGATTTCTGCGGGGATCGGCTCGGAGCGCACGCGCATCGCGAATATCGTCAGCGGGCTCAATGTGTGGAATGTCGGTCTCGGTCTCACGCAGCCGCTCTTTCACGGCGGCGAGCTGCGCGCGAAGAAACGCGCGGCCGAAGCGGCGTACGACGCCGCGTTCGCGAGCTATCGGGAAACCGTGCTGCAGGCGCTGCAGCAGGTGGCCGACGCGCTGCGCGCGGTCGAGCACGATGCGGCCGCATTGCAAGCCAGAGAGACCGCCGCGCAGGAAGCGGCAGCACGCAACGCGATCGCCGGCGACCGCTACGCGGCGGGCGGCATCAGCACGTTCGACCTGCTCGACGCGCAACGGCAGGCGTTGCAGACGGCGCTCGACCGTACCCGCGCGCAGGCCGACCGGCTCGCCGATACGGCGGCGCTGTTCCAGGCACTGGCGGGGAGCTGGGCGGACGATACGACCCGGTGACCGGACGGCCGCTTCGGCGCGCGCCGGTACGGGCTCGACCGGCGCCGGAACGCGAAAGACGCACGAAGCGCGCGCCCATGAAAAAACCGGCCCGAAGGCCGGTTTTCATACCGCATGCCGTAAGCGGCGCTCACGCGCCGCGCGACATCAGAAGCGGTGGATCAGGCCGACGCCGACGCCGATCTGGTTCTGCTTCGAACCTGCGCCCACGCCGTCACCGATCGACGTCGTTGCAGCGATGACCGACGCGCCGTTGAGCGTGTTGCCGCTCGCGTGCTGGTACGCCTCAACTGCGTACAGGCCCGTGCGCTTCGACAGGCTGTAGTACTGCGACAGCGTGACCTGGTGGTACTTGGCCGAGCTCGAGATGCCGTTCGACTCGGTCGCACGCGTGTACGAGTAGCCTGCAGCGAAGTCCCACTGAGCCGATGCCTTCCAGTGCAGCACGGCGCCAGCCGTGTTGAAGATTGCCGTGTTGCGGAACGACGAGCCCACGCCCGGGATGTACTGGACGTTCGAGTACGACGCCGAAATATCCCACGACGGCGTGAACTGGTAACCGGCCGTCACGGCGACGCGCTGTTGCGACTGTGCCGACTTGTAGCCGTTGTTGATCGACGACACGGCCTGTTCCGCACCGTTGCCGCTCGCGTCCAGACCGTTCTGCGCGGTCGAGTTCGCGCCCCACACGCCGCCGCCCAGCGTCGAGTTGTTGATCTTCTGGTAGCCGACTGCGATGCCTGCCGGGCCGTTCAGGTACTGGATCGCCGCGCTCCACGTCGAGCCGCGGTTCGTCGCGCCTGCGACGCCGCCGAACGAGTACGAACCGCCGACCGTGAAGCCGTAGAACTTCGGCGACATGTAGACGAGCGAGTTGTTCGCGCGGTAGCTGGTGTCCAGCGAATCGATATCGCCCGGGTGTGCGCCGTAATAGCCGGTCAGCCAGGTCGTCGGGCTGTACGGCGACAGCAGCGTGTAGTACGCGGTGTACTGGCGGCCGGCCGTCAGCGTACCGTACGTGGCGTTGGTCATACCGACCCATGCCTGACGCGTGAAGATGCCGTTGGTCCACTGCGACGAGCCGTTAGCCGTGTTGACGCCGGCTTCCAACTGGAAAATCGCCTTCGTGCCGCCACCCAGATCTTCGCTGCCCTTCAGGCCGAAGCGGCTGCCAGCCCACACGCCGGTGGACATCTGCACCTTCGAGTGACCACCCGTGGTTGCGCCGACTGCCGACGAATTGTTCTGCCACGCGATACCGTTGTCGACGATACCGTACAGGGTCACGCTGCTCTGAGCGTGGGCGGCGGTAGCGGCTGCGAGACCGACTGCCGTCATGGCGAAAGCGACGCGCTTTTTCATTGATTCTCCGTCCTCAAAGAATGTTTCTTTTCTGGTGTGGTTTTATGACCGACACATGTGCGAGTACATGCCGACGCGATTCTGACGGATTACCAATTGTTTCCCAACATGTGCAGTCGGTCATCGTATGATCGACGCAACGCGCGGGTTCACCAAGCGGTTACATAACACCTGAAAACGCTTACGCGGCGGGCCTTTCCGGCATTTCCCGGTGAAAACCCTAGCTTTACATTTTTACGGGTGCAACGCGGCCGCCCAATGTCGTCAGACGCCTTCGGCAAAAATTCATCTTACAAATGCGCGATCGCAGCTGACACTGCGATTCACGCCGCCGCGCAGGATCGCTGACATTCATGACACCCATGTTTCGTGAAACGAAATCATGAAAACGTTTCAGTTGGTGTGGGGGAAATCGGACAGGGAGCGGCCCGGCGAACGCGGGCCGACAGGAATGCCGGCGCGGCGCGCCGGCGCTATTCAGCGCGATGCCGGGCCGGCGAGGCGCGCGGTCACCGCATCGGCGAGCGCGGCCATGCGCGCACGGATCGCCGCGTTCGAGCCCACCAGCGCGAGCGACGACGCCATGATCCGGTAGATGCGCTTTCTCGGCACCTTGGCCGGCTTCGCCGGATCGAGCCACGCATCGTGGCCGGCCAGCAGCTCGAGCGTTTCGAGGCCGATCATGATCGGCCACAGGCATGCGAGCCGCAGCCGCACGAAGCGGCGCGGGATCGCGAGCGTATACAGGCACGCGTCGCGATACTGGTCGAGCGTCACGCGCAACAGGTCGACCAGCACGACGCGCGTCCGCGCCGACGCACCGGGCTGCATCAGGTCGGCCACGCCCAGCCCATGCGCGCCCAGTACGTCGTCCGGCAGATAACAGCGCCCGATGCGCAGGTCCTTCGCGCAATCGCGCAGGATGTTGGTCATCTGCAGCGCCTTGCCGAAGCGGATGCCCTTCTCGCGCATGTCCGGCAGGTCCCAGCCGCGCGCGGCGCGCGTGTGCGCGCCCGTCATGTCGGTCCAGAACTCGCCGACGCAGCCGGCGACGAGGTACGTGTAGCGGTCGAGTTCGTCGCGCGTCGGCAGCGACGCGACCTGCCCCGACTGCTCGTCGGGGAACGTGCGCAAGTCGAATTCCATCCCCGACGTGAGCGTCGCGACGACCTTGCGGATCGACGCGCGGTCGGCGTCCGGCTGGGCGCGCAGCAGCGCGAGCATCGGTTCCATCGAGCCGAGCAGCACGTGCTCGTGCGAATCGGTCTGCATCCGCGTCACGTCCTCGAGCGAACGCGACAGCGCCACGCCGTCGCCGAGCCGCTCGACCTCGTTGCGCAGGTCGGTCAGCAACGCCGCGCGGCGACCGGGCGCGACGAGCGCGGTGTCGGCAATCGTGTCGGCCGCGCGCGCAAGCAGGTACGCGAGGCCGACCGGGTCGCGCATGCCGTCGGGCAGCACGCGCAGCGTCAGGTAGAAGGAGCGGGAAACGTTCTTCAGCAGGTCGCCGAGCAGGAAGGCGGAATCGGTTCGAGTCGTCATGGGTCGGGAAAAATCGGCCGGCGCGGGCCCCGGACGCACACGGGCGCCGGGCGCCCGCGCCGGCCCGCGAGTCGCCGCATCGTCGCGCGGGACGGGCGTCGGCCCCGGCACGGCGATGCAAAATTCCCGCAAGTTTAGTGCATCCGGCGCTCGGCCTGCCCGAGGCGGCCGGATTGCGGCACACGCCGGGCCGTCGTCATCGGTCCTGCCGCGCGGATTGCACCCCAAAAACAGGAACGGAAAGGTCGAAGTAATACATATGTAATTATTCGATGCGACGATCGCGCACCGTTCGATTCCGTGCGGCTCGGCGCGACAGCCGCGCCGACGGAGCGTCCGCCCTTTTCCGACTCCCGTTTCGAAGGTTCATCGACATGCTCTTCAAGCGCCCGACCTCCCTGCGCTACGTCCCGTTCGCCTGTGCCGCCGCGTTCCTGCTCGCCGCGTGCGGCGGCGACGACGACGTGACGTCAGATCCCACCCAGCCGATTTCCGCGAAAGTCCAGGTGGTCGGCCATCGCGGCGCGAGCGCGCTGCGCCCCGAACACACGCTGGCGTCGTACCGCAAGGCGATCGAGGACGGCGCGGACGTGATTGAGCCCGATCTCGTGTCGACGCGCGACGGCGTGCTCGTCGCACGCCACGAGAACGAGATCTCGGGCACGACGAACGTGTCCGTGCTGCCGCAGTTCGCCAGCCGCAAGGCGACCAAGACGATCGACGGCGCGCAGCTGACCGGCTGGTTCACCGAGGATTTCACGCTGGCCGAGCTGAAGACGCTGCGTGCGCGCGAGCGTATTCCGCAGGTCCGCCCGGCGAACACCGCGTACAACGACCAGTTCGAGATCCCGACGTTCGACGAGATCGTCGCGCTCGCGAAGCAGATGTCCGCACAGACCGGCCGCACGATCCACCTGTATCCGGAAACCAAGCACCCGACCTACTTCCAGTCGATCAACCTGCCGCTCGAGGACCGTCTCGTCGATGCGCTGCTGAAGGATACGTACACGTCGCGCACGGCGACCGTCTACATCCAGTCGTTCGAGGTCGCGAACCTGAAGGCGATCCGCAACCGGATCAAGTCGAGCCAGCCGAACTGGAAGCTCGTGCAACTGATGGACGAAGCCGGCCAGCGCCCGTACGACTTCGTGAAGGCGAACGACAAGCGCACCTACGGCGACCTGTCGACGCGCGACGGCATGCGCGAGATCGCGACCTACGCGAACGGCGTCGGCCCGTACAAGACGTCGATCATCGCGGTTGCCGCAGACGGCACGCTGCAGCAGCCGACGCCGTACGTGCGCTACGCGCACGAGGCCGGCCTCGTCGTGCATCCGTACACGTTCCGCCCGGAGAACAACTTCCTGCCCGCGTCGCTGAAGGACGGCGGCACGCCGGCCACGCGCAACACGGCCGGCTCGGTGCGTGAAATCCAGGCGTACCTGCGCGCGGGCATCGACGGCTTCTTCACCGACGATCCGGCCGTCGGCCGCACGGCCGTCGATACTTTCAAGCGCTGATACGCGCGTCGACCGGGCGCGGCGCACCACACGCGCGCCGCGCCCGGTTGCAACGCATCGGTCAGATCACGTTGAAGTGGTGCGTGCCGTCCCGCTTCAACTGGTCGACCAGCCCGTATTCCCAGTCGAGATACGCCTGCATCGCGGCCGCGGCGTTGTCGGTGCCTTCGTACGGGCGCCGGTAGCGGTCGACGCGCGGCGAGGCGAGATGCGTCTCGCCGCTTTCGAGCGGCAGCCCGGCGTCGATCCACGCGGCCGTGCCGCCGGTCAGCACCCGGATCTCGGCCGAGGCCGGCAGCAACGCACGCGCATCGTCCGCCGCGAAGCGCGCCAGCAGGCTCGATCCGCACGTGAACACATAGCGCTTCGCGGGCGGGATCGCCGCAAGCGCGTCGCGCAACTGCGCACGCACGGCGAACCACGCACCCGGAATATGGCGCTTCACGTAGTTCGCGCTGGCCGTCACGTCGACGATCGCCAGTTCGCCGGGTGCAGCCTCCTTCAGCCAGCCCGCGAGCGTCGCGGGCGACACGTCGGCCGCGGGCGGCGTCGCCGGCACGTCGCGCGGCGGCTGGCCGCGCTCGGTGAACGCCGCCGCGCCGGCCGGTTCCACGACGCGCACGTCCCAGCCCATCTGTGCGAGCCACGATGCGGTCATGTCCGCGCGCACGCCGTCGTCGTCGGCGAGCACGATCCGCGCGCCGCGCACGGCCGCGTGATGGTCGGTCTCCTGCACGAGCTGGCCGCCCGGCGTGCTCAGGAAGCCCGGTAGGTGGCCGGCTTCGTATTCCTCCGGCGTGCGCACGTCGAAGCGGTACAGCGTGCGGCCCGGCGCGTCGAGCGCGGCGACCTCGGCCAGCGCGATGCGCGGCACGCCGGCGCGCTCGGCCACTGCGCGTGCGGCCTGGCGCGCCTGCGCGCGCTGCGCCGCGTCGATTTCATCCGGAAAGCGTCGCGCGGCGCCGCGCTCGAGCGTCTGGCCCGCGAGCGTCCAGCCGATCGTGCCGTTGCGCAGTGCCGCGACCGGATTCGGCAGCCCCGCGTTGACGAGCGACTGCGTGCCGATGATGCTGCGGGTGCGGCCCGCGCAGTTGACGACCACCTGCGTCTTCGGATCCGGCGCGAGCGCACGCACGCGCAGCACGAGTTCCGCGCCCGGCACGCTCGTCGACGTCGGGATGTTCATCGTCTGGTATTCGTCGAACCGGCGCGCATCGACGATCACGACGTCGGCTTTCGCATCGATCAGCGCCTGCACCTCCTGCGCGGACAGCGACGGCGTATGGCGCTCGGCCTCGACCCATTCGCCGAACGACTTGCTCGGCACGTTCACGTCGATGAACAGCTCGCCGCCCGCCGCCAGCCAGCCCGCGAGGCCGCCGTCGAGCAAGCGCACGTCGCTGTAGCCGAGTTGCGCGAGCTTCGCGGCCGCGCGCGGCGCGAGATCCTCGCCGCCGGCTTCGCCGTACACGACGATCGGCGTGTCGCGGCGCGGAATGCGCGTCCATGCGTCGAGTTCGAGCTTCGACAGCGGAAAGTTGGCGGCCCACAGCGGATGGCCCTGCGCGTACGGATCTTCCTCGCGTACGTCGATCAGCGCGAGCTCGTCGCGGGCAAGCAGGCGTGCGCGCACGTCCTGGTACGACGCGACGGGAAAGCGGGAAATGGAATCGGCGGATTGCGTCACGATGTCTCTGCGTTGAATACGTTGAAGTCGGTGAAGAAAGCGGAACGGGTCGATCTCGGGCCTGCCGCCGCGCACCCGCAACGGGCCGCGCCGGCAGGCCCCGCATCAGGCGTTCGAATAGCCTGACACGAAAGGCTTCACGGTGCCGTCGTCCAGGAACACCGCGCGCTCGACCTTGCCGATGTTCGCGCCGTACACGTGGATGCTGATCGACACCTGGTCGTCGAACGCGTTGGTCACGCGATGGACGTCGCCGATGCGCGGCGACACGGCCTCGACCTCGCCCGGCGCCAGCCGCACGGCGTCGCCCGCGGCAACCGGCTTGCCCGCGGCGTCGAACCGGTAAGGCTGCGAGAACTCGCCGCCGCGCAGCATCCCGATCAGCCCCCACACCGTGTGGTTGTGGATCGGCGTGGTCTGGCCGGGCCCCCACACGAAGCTGACGACCGAGAAGCGCTCGTCCGGGTCGAGATGCAGCAGGTATTGCCGATAGCGCTCGGGATCGGGCTGCGCGAACGCGTCGGGCAACCAGTCGTCGTGTTCGACGAGCGCGGCAAGCAGCGCGCCGCCCTCGTCGAGAATGCGCGCCTCGTTCGCGCCGGACGCGAGCAGCGCGCCCAGGCCGTCGACGAACGGACGCAGCGGCGTCTGTTGCAACGAAAGCGTACTCATCGGCCGTCTCCTCGAATATGATGCCGAATATGATGGATCGTCATGATGCACCCGAAAGACCATGCAGAACAAACATGAAAATTAGCGATATCGACGCTTTTGCAGCAGTCGTACGCTGCCAGACCCTGAGCCAGGCCGCGGCCGAGCTCGGGATGACGCAGCCCGCGATCACGCGGCGCGTCCAGAATCTCGAGGAAGCGCTCGGCGTGATCCTGCTCGACCGCAACACGAAGCCGCCGCGCCCGACCGACATCGGCCGGCAGGTCTTCGAGCAGTGTCGCGCGATCCTGCGCGAGGTCGATGCGTTGCGCGAGCTGACGGCCGGCGGGCAGCCGCCCGCCGGCGAATTCCGGATCGGGCTCACGCAGGGGCTCGGCGAACTGATGCTGCCCGCGCTGATCGCCGGGCTCGCCGCGCAGTGGCCCGCGCTCGCGACTCAGGTCACGACCGCATGGGGCGGCAGGCTCGTCGAGCGTGTCGCGCGCCGCGAACTCGATGCGGCACTGGTGTTCCTCGCACGCGAAATGGTGCTGCCGGCACAGGTCGAGGGCGAGCGGCTGCTGGCCACGCGGCTCGTCGCCGTCGGCCGCAAGGGCGACTGGCCGCGCCGCAGCTACCGGCTCGCCGACTGCCACGCGCGCGGCTGGGTGCTCAATCCGGACGGCTGCGGCTTTCGCGCGGGCCTGCGGCGCGCGCTCGACGCGCAGGGCCTGCCGATGCCCGTCACGCTCGACACCTACGGCCGCGACCTGCAACTGCAGAGCGTCGCGAACGGCTTCGGCATCGGGCTGATGCCGTTGCCACTCGTCGAAGGCAGCCCGCTGCGCGAGGCGCTCGAGATCGTGCCGCTCGCCGATTTCAAGCCGCAGATCGATCTGTGGCTGCTGCGCCGGCACGATGCGGCCCGCTTCGACGCGCCGCTCGCGGCCGTCGCCGCGCATGCGCGCACGGCGTTCGCGGCGGCCGAGCAGCCGCACGGCAAGGCCGCTTGACCGGACGGGGCGGCCGCTGCAGCGCGCCGCCCGGTTTTCCTGCACACTCATCCTGCCAGGCTCACGCATCGGGTCGACCGCGTTCGACCTCGTTGCGTGGCGCTTCTCCCGCCTCGGCCTTCGTTTCGTTCGCGCCTGCCGCGTCGAGCACCGCCCGCCCCGCCGCCACCGCGATCGCGTCGTCCTGCGGCGTATGCACGCGGCTGCACAGCACGTCGCGGTAGTGGCGTTCGAGCGGATTGGCCCGGCTGAGCCCGTGATTGCCCGACAGCTTCAGCGCCTGCTCGACCGTGCGGATCGCCTGCTCGGTCACCGTGCGCTTGACGAGGCCGCTCGTCGTCACCGGCGGCGCGTTGCCCGCGTCGGTGCGCGCGATGTGATCGTCGAGCAGCACGCGGTTCGCGTGCAGCCAGCCCTCGATTTCGCCGACGGCTTCCTGCACGCGCGGCAGCGTCGCGAGCGGCGCGCCGAGCCCGCTCGGCGCACGCGTCGTCGCGAATCCGACCAGCCAGTCGCGCGACGACCGCGCGACCGCGTCGTACAGGCTGCCGAGCAGCGCGACCATCCACGCCTGCTGGTCGGCCTGCGCGTCGGCATCCGCATGGGTCGCGGCCGATACGGCCCACGCGTCCGGCGCGCGCACGTCGACCGCATGGTCGGCCGGCAACCACAGATCGTCGAACACGACTTCGTGGCTGCCCGATGCGCGCAAACCGAGGTGGTTCCAGCTTTCGATCACGCGGATGCGGTCGCCGTCGGCGTCGCGCTCGCGCGGCACGAGGAACACGCCGACGCGCGGCTCCGGTTCATCGGTGCGCGCCCATACGGCCAGCCAGCGCAGCGCCGGAATGCCGGTGCTGTACAGCTTGTGGCCGGACAGTCGCCAACCGTCGCCGTCGCGCCGCGCAACGGTCGCCGGCAGGCCGCCGCGCGACGGCGAGCCGAGCGCCGGCTCGACGCGCAGCGCATTGATCAGCGCGCCGTGCGCGACCGCGCTGTCGAACACCGCGCGCCGCACCTCGGCCGGCCAGCGGTTGTCGGCGCGGCCGAGCGCGCGATGCTGCAGGTACGTCATCGTCAGCACCAGCGCGGTCGCCGGATCGGCCCGCGCGACGGCGGCCACGATCCGGCTCGCCTGCGCAAGCGTCGCACCGGCGCCGCCATGTTCGCGCGGCACGACCTGCGCGATCAGCCCCGCGCGCTGCAGCCGTGCGAAGTTCTCGTGCGGAAAGCGGCCGTCGACATCGTTGCGGGCCGCGTCGGCGGCGAGTTCGGGCGCGAGACGGTCGAGCAGCGCGGCGACGCGCGCGTCGTTCGCATCGTCGGCGTGGCCGGCAGGCAGGAGGCGCAGCGCAGGCTGCGGTGACGGCGAGGAAGCGGCAAGGCTGGCGGACATCGAGACGGATTCCCTGGGGAGTGCAAACACGGCGCCAACGCGCGCCCGATCATTCACGAGCCCACAGCGTATGCGTAACGCATTCGGGCCCAAACCATGCAAATCTGATATTCAATTCGGGATTGATTATTTCCATTCCGCATGATCGCGGCGTTAACCTGCGCTCCATTCCTGCCCGGCCGTGCGCCGGGACATCCCTGCACCGGAGACCCAGATGAGCGTCGAATTCATCGGCATGATCCAGAGCCAGAAACAGTCGGAAATCCATCCGGCATCGGGCCCCGTCGTCGATCCCGACTACGTGCGCGACTTCGCTCGCGCCCACGAGACGGCCGGCTTCGACCGGATCCTCGTGCCGCACCACTCGACCGGCCCGTCGGCCACGCTGACGATCGCGTTCGCGGCGGCCGCGACCGAGCGCATCCACTTCATGCTCGCGCATCGCCCGGGTTTCACGGCGCCGACGCTCGCCGCGCGGCAGATCGCGACGCTCGACCAGTTCAGCCGCGGCCGGCTCGCCGTGCACTTCATCTCCGGCGGCTCGGACAGCGAACAGCAGCGCGACGGCGATTTCCTCGACCACGACGCGCGTTATGCGCGCACCGACGAATACCTCGGCATCCTGCGGCGGATCTGGACGGAAGCGCAGCCGTTCGATCACGACGGCGCGCACTACCGGTTCAAGCAGGGTTTCTCGGAAGTGAAGCCGGTCCAGCAGCCGCATGTGCCGATCTACTTCGGCGGCGCGTCGGACGCCGCGCTCGCGGTGGCCGGCAAACACGCCGACGTGTACGCGCTGTGGGGCGAATCGCTCGACCAGGTGCGCGACCTGACGACGCGCGTGCGCGCCGAAGCCGCGAAGCACGGGCGGCAGGTGCGTTTCTCCGTGTCGTTCCGCCCGATTCTCGCCGCAACCGAAGACGAAGCGTGGGCGCGCGCGCACCGCATCCTCGACGAGACGCGCCGGCTGCGCGAAGCGGCCGGCCTCGGCGCCGGCGGCCCGCAGCAAAGCGAAGGCGCGCGCCGCCTGCTGGCCGCGGCCGAGCGCGGTTCGCGCGTCGACAAGCGGCTGTGGACCGAAATCGCGAAGCTCACCGGCGCACGTTCGAACTCGACGGCGCTCGTCGGTACGCCCGAACAGGTCGCCGACGCGCTGCTCGACTACTACGACCTCGGCGTGACGACCTTCCTGATCCGCGGCTTCGACCCGCTGGAAGACGCGATCGACTACGGCCGCGAACTGATTCCGCGCGTGCGCAGCGCCGTCGCCGCACGCGACGCAGCACGCCGCGCCGCCTGACGCCCAACGGAGCCACACGCCATCATGTCCGCCGTCCTTTCCTCGCCCGTGCGCACTGCATCGGGCCTCGAACTCGCCGAAGCCCCGCGCCAGCACTTCTGGTTCGACGCGACGGCACCGCGCATCGACGTCGCCGCCGAACGCCGACACCGGCAGGAGCGGCTCGCGGCCGCGTTCCGCCTGTTCGCGCGCTTCGGTTTCGCGCAGGGGCTCGCCGGCCACATCACCGCGCGCGATCCGGAGCTGCCCGACCATTTCTGGGTGAATCCGCTCGGCGTGCATTTCTCGCAGATCAAGGTGTCCGACCTGCTGCTCGTCAACGCGCGCGGCGAAACCGCGATCGGCACGCGGCCGCTGAACAAGGCCGCGTTCGCGATCCACGCGGCGATCCACGAAGCCCATCCGCACGTCGTCGCCGCCGCGCACACGCATTCGACCTACGGCAAGGCATGGTCGACGCTCGGCCGCCCGCTCGATCCGCTCACGCAGGACGCCTGCGTGTTCTACGAAGATCACGCGCTGTTCGACGACTTCACGGGGATGGTCGTCGACACGAGCGAAGGTGCACGGATCGCCGACGCGCTCGCGAAACCCGACGGCAGCACGCACAAGGGCGTGATCCTGAAGAACCACGGCATCCTGACGGCCGGCCCGACGGTCGAGGCCGCCGCGTGGTGGTACATCGCGCTCGACAACGCCGCGCACACGCAGTTGCTGGCCGAAGCCGCCGGCACGCCGCAGCCGATCGATCACGACACCGCGCGCCACACGCACGGCCAGATCGGCGGCCCCGACGGTGCGCTGCATGCGTTCGACAGCCTGTTTGCGCGGGTCGTCGCCGACGAACCCGACCTGCTCGACTGAGCGCCTTTCCGCACGACCGGAGACCAGACAATGACCCACACCACCGCTCCCGCGCCCGCCGACGCGCACGACGACAAACGCCGCCGCCTGCTGCGCGCGGCCGGCGCCGCCGCGCTCGCCGCGCCGGCGATCACGCTCGGCCGGAAGGCGTGGTCCGCGCCGCCGCTGAAGAAGCTCACGTTCGCGTGGAACCAGAATGCGTTCTGCCTGACGCCGATCGTCGTCGCGCAGGAAAACGGCTTCTTCGAGAAAAACGGCCTGAAGGTCGATCTGATCAACTACAGCGGGTCGACCGACCAGTTGCTCGAATCGATCGCAACCGGCAAGGCCGATGCGGCGGTCGGGATGATCCACCGCTGGCTGAAGCCGCTCGAAGCCGGCTTCGACGTGAAGATCATCGGCAGCTCGCACGGCGGCTGCGTGCGGCTGCTCGGCGCGAAGGCGGCCGGCGTCACGACGCTGCAGGCGCTGAAGGGCAAGACGGTCGGCGTCAGCGATCTCGCCGCGCCCGGCAAGCACTTCTTCTCGATCCTGCTCGCGAAGAACGGGATCGATCCCGAGCGCGACATCACGTGGCGGCAGTATCCGGCCGACCTGCTCGGCGTCGCGGTCGACAAGGGCGAAATCCATGCCATCGCCGACGGCGACCCGAATCTCTATCTGCTCGAAAAGCGCAGCAACGGCGCGTATACGGAACTCGCGACGAACCTGTCCGGCGAATACGCACGCAAGGTGTGCTGCGTGATCGGCGCGCGCGGCGACCTCGTCCGCAACGACCGGCCGGCGGCCGCCGCGCTCGCGCGCTCGATCGTGCAGGCCACCGAATACACGCACGACAACCCGAACGAAGCGGCGAAGGTGTTCGCGAAGTACTCGCCGAAAATCAATCCGGAAGACCTGCGCAAGCTGTACGCGACGCTCACCTACACGCATCACCCGACCAACGTCGACCTGCAGCAGGAAATCGCGTTCTATGCGGACGATTTCCGCCGCATCAGCGTGCTGAAGAAGAGCACGGACCCGCAGCGCTTCGCGCAGCAGGTCTATGCGAACGTACTGGGGTAACGCGATGTCGACGATCGAACACGCTTCCGCTGCACGCACCGCGTCGGCCCCGGCCGGCGCCGCGAACGCCAACGCTTCCGCGCGCGCGGCCTGCACGGCCTGCGAAGCCACGCTCGCCGCCGAAGCGCGCCGCGCGCGCACCTGGCCGACCGGGATCGCCGCCGCGCTCGCGTGGGCCGCGCTCGGCGCGCTCACGCAGCTGTGGCCGAACCGCATCGTCGGCTTCAGCGACTGGGCGTACACCGACACGTTCGGCACGGCCGCGTGGACGATCGCCGCGCTGCTGCTCGCCGCCGCGACGCTCGGCCATCTCGTCGCCGCGTCGCGCACGCGGCTCGCGCGCGTGCGCCCGGCCGGCCCGTGGCTCGTCGCGCTGCCGCTCGTGCTCGCCGCGTGGGAGATCGTCACCGCGAAAACCGGCTGGCTGCCGACGCCGTTCTTCGCGCCGCCGCAGGCGCTGATCGAGGTCTACGTCGACGACTGGCCGCGCCTGCTGGGCAGCGCCGGCAACACGCTGAAGCTGCTCGCGCTCGGGTTTGCATACGGCGTCGCGGTGGGCTTTGCGGTCGGCGTGTCGATCGGCTGGTCGCGCCGGATCGGCTACTGGGTGCATCCGGTGCTGCGCGTGCTCGGCCCCGTGCCGGCCACCGCGCTGCTGCCGCTCACGTTCTACTTCTTCCCGTCGAGCTATTCGGCCGCCGCGTTCCTGGTCGCGCTCGCCACCGGGTTCCCGGTCGCGGTGCTCACATGGTCGGGCGTCGCGAGCGTGAACAAGCAGTACTACGACGTCGCGCGCACGCTCGGCGCGAACGCGCGCTTCCTCGTGCTGCGCGTCGCGATTCCCGCCGCGCTGCCGCACGTGTTCGTCGGCATCTTCATGGGGCTGAGCGCGTCGTTCACCGTGCTGGTCGTCGCCGAGATGATGGGCGTCAAGTCGGGGCTCGGCTGGTACCTGAGCTGGGCGCAGGGCTGGGCGTCGTACGTGAACATGTATGCGGCGCTGATCGTGATGGCGCTGCTGTTTTCCGGGCTGATCGCGCTGCTGTTCGCGGTGCGCGACCGCGTGCTCGCGTGGCAGAAGGGAACCGTCAAATGGTAAGCGCCGCCGTACTCGAACCGTCCGCGGCCACTGTCGCGGCACCCGCCGTCACCGCGCCGCGCGGCGCACGCATCGACATCCGCCGCGTGAGCCATGCGTTCGACGGCCCCGGCGGCGCGCTGCCGGTGCTCGACGACGTCACGCTGTCGGTCGCGGCCGGCGAATTCGTCGCGCTGCTCGGCCCGAGCGGCTGCGGGAAGTCGACGCTGCTGCGCCTCGTCGCGGGGCTCGATGGGGCGCGGCAAGGCACGATCGCGCAGGACGGCGTGCCGATCGAACGGCCCGATCCGTCGCGCATCGTCGTGTTCCAGGACCCGACGCTGTACCCGTGGCGGCGCGTACGCGCGAACGTCGCGCTCGGCCTCGAAGCGCGCGGCGTGGCGGGCACCGCACAGCATCGCGTCGACGATGCGCTCGCGCGCGTCGGGCTGCAGGAATTCGCGAACGTGTTCCCGCATCAGTTGTCCGGCGGGATGGCGCAGCGTGTCGCGCTCGCTCGCGCGCTCGTCAACGATCCGCGCCTGCTGATTCTCGACGAACCGCTCGGCAAGCTCGATTCGCTGACGCGGCTCACGATGCAGACCGAGCTGACCGCACTGTGGCAACGCGACGGGTTCTCGTCGCTGCTCGTCACGCACGATGTCGAGGAAGCGCTGTTCCTCGCGCAACGCGTGATCGTGTTCGGGCCGCGTCCGGCACGGATCGTCGCCGAATTGCACGTCGACCTGCCCTACCCGCGCCATCGCGGCGACCCGCGCCTCGCCGAATTGCGCCACGACGCGCTGCGGCATCTCGGGCTCGATGCGAGCTGGTAGATGCGAGGTGCCGTTCGACGACCGGTTGATACACGGCGGAGACGCGCGCGATGAACGCACCGCCGTTCGCCGACTGGGCGATCGCCTTCCTGCAACTGCTGTATCGCGCGCAAATCGCGCTGGCACGTGTGCTGCACGCGGTCGGCCTGACGGGCGACGCCGACGGTCAGGCCGCGTGGCCGTGGGCGCACCGCATCGCACTCGAAACGCTGCGCATCGATGCCGGACTGACGCGGCAACTCGCGCTCGCCGGTGCCATGACGGCGCTGGCCGTCGTGCTCGCCTGCGTCGCGCTCGCTTCGCGCAAGCGGCGTTTGCCGTCCGCAATCGTCGCGATCGCCGCGCTGGCCGTCGCGTGGTTCGCGCCGTGGCCGCCGTCGTCGCTGTGGCTCGCGCCGGCCGTGCCGACGAGCTTCCAGCGCGATCCCGCGCCGTTTGCCGTCTCGAGCGTGATGCACGGCGCGCACCTGTATGTCCAGCACTGCGCGGCCTGCCACGGTGCGGACGGACGTGGCGAAGGGCCGCTCGCGGCCACGCTCACGCGCTGGCCGCCGACCTTTGCCGGTGCGCTGCTCGCGCGTCGCCTCGACGGCGAGCTGTTCTGGCGCGTGCGGCACGGCACACGCGACGAACACGGTGCGTCGACGATGCCCGGTTTCGCCGCGACGCTCGGCCCGCAGGACACGTGGGCCGTGCTCGACTACCTGAAGGCGCTGGCCGCGGGCAGCGGCGCGCAGGCGGAAGGCGCGTGGCCGGTGCCCGTCCCGCTGCCGGCGCTCGACGTGCGCTGCGGCGACGCCGCGCCGCAATCGCTCGACCGCTGGCGCGACGGCCAGCGCGTGCGCATCGTCGCGCTCGCGCCGGGCGCAACGCCGCCGCCGGAAGACGCGCGCTGGCAAACCTTGCTCGTCACTGAACGCGGTGCGTCCGTGGCGCCCTCGGCCGCCACGCGCGCGAACTGCGTCGCGACGACGCCCGATGCGTGGCGCGCGTTCGCGACGATTGCCGGCGTCGCGCCCGATGTGCTCGGCGGCACGCAACTGCTCGCCGATCGCCGTGGCTGGCTGCGGGCGCGCGCGTTGCCGGGCAGCGCCGGCTGGTCGGATGCCGACCTGCTGTGCCGCTCGGATGCGGCTGCACGACCGGCCGCGCCGGCCGCCAGCGGCGACGCACTGACCGCGCTGCTGCTGCGCGTCGACGCGGAACCCGTGCGCGACGTGCAAGCCGGGCTCCCGCATTGATTCCCTGAAACCTGCCTTCGACCGACCTTCACTTCACGATGAATCCGACCCGACGCCATTTCCTCGCCCAAGCCGGCGCCCTCGCCACGATCGCCGCGGCGCCTGCCGCGCTGCGCGCGCAAGCGGGCGCGCGGCCGCTGCTGCGTGCCGGCGACCAGAAAGGCGGGCTGCGCGCGCTGCTCGAAGCCGCCGGCGAACTGAACGGCCTCGCGTACGACATCGCGTGGACCGAGTTCCCGGCCGCCGCGCCGCTCGCCGAAGCGCTGAACGCGGCGGCCGTCGACTGCGGCCCGATCGGCGACGCGCCGGTGATCTTCGCGCTCGCATCGGGCGCCCGCATCAAGGTGATCGGCGCGAACCGTTCCGATCCGTACGGTACGGCCGTGCTCGTGCGGCCCGACGCGGCGCTGAAAGGCGCGGCCGACCTGAAGGGCAAGCGCATCGGCACCACGCGCGGCTCGATCGGCCATTTCGTCACGCTGAAGGCGCTCGACGCGGCCGGCCTGCCGCCCGATGCGGTGTCGTTCCGCTTCCTGCCGCCGGCCGACACGATGCTGGCGCTCGCCACCGGGTCGATCGATGCGTGGGCGACCTGGGAGCCCTATACCGCGCTCGCCGAAACGAGCGGCCGCGCACGCGTACTGGTCGATGGCCGCGGGCTGTGGTCGGGCCTCAGCTATCTCGCGGCGACCGACGCGGCGATCGCATCGAAGCGCGACGTGCTGCACGATTTCCTGCGGCGCGTCGTGCGCGCGCAGACGTGGTCGTACCGCCATGCCGATGCGTATTCGGCGGCGCTCGCACGCATCATCGGCATTCCGCCGGCCGCCGCGAAGCTGCAGTTCGAGCGCCGCAACACGCGCTGGCTGGCGCTCGACGCAGCGGTGATCGCCGAACAGCAGCGCACGGCCGACTTCTACCTGAAGGCCGGGCTGCTGCGCCAGCCGCTCGACGTGCGCACGACGTTCGATACCGGCTTTCCGCTCGCCTGACCGCGCACGCGGCGGCCGACAGCCGCCCGAACGGCTTCGGCATGATCTGGCACAATCGCGATTCGACCATCCCGCGTTCAGCCAGCGTCATGCCAGCCATCACCGAACTCTTCGTCTATCCGATCAAATCCTGCGCCGGCATTGCGCTGACGCGCGCGCAATTGCTCGAAACGGGCCTTGCATACGACCGTCACTGGCTGATCACCGATCGCGACGGACAGATGATCACGCAGCGCACGCACCCGCGCCTCGCGCTGATCCGCACGGCGCTCGACAGCGATGCGCTCGTGCTGAACGCGCCGGGCATGCCGGCGCTCCGCACGCCGCTCGACGGCGACGCAACGCCCGCCACGCCGAAGATGGCCGCGACCGTCTGGCGCGACACCGTCGACGCGATCGACACGGGCGCCGACACGGCCGCCTGGCTCACTGAATTCCTCGGCACGCCGACGAAGCTCGCGCGCTTCGGCGCCGACGCGCGCCGCGGCTGCGACCGCAAGTGGACCGGCGACATCGTTACGCATACGCAATTCTCGGACGCCTATCCGCTGCTCGTGATCGGCCAGGCGTCGCTCGACGACCTGAATGCGCGGCTCGCCGCGAAAGGCGCGCCGGCGATCCCGATGAACCGCTTCCGGCCGAACATCGTCGTGTCGGATCTCGATGCGTACGAGGAGGATTTCGTCGAGCACCTCGACACCGGCGGCGACACGCCGGTGCGGCTGCAGCTCGTGAAGCTGTGCACGCGCTGCCCGATGCCGACGATCGACCAGGCCACCGGTGCGCCCGATCCGGCATGGCCGCACGAGCCGACCGACACGCTGCAGACCTATCGCGGGAACCCGAACTACGACGGCGCGCTGACGTTCGGCATCAACGCGATCGTCGTACGCGGCGCGGGCAGTTTCCTGGAAATCGGGCAGGCGCTCGACGCGGAAATCGGCTTCGGCGACTGATCGACCTGCCGTGCGGACCGCCGGATGGCCGGTCCAGCCATCGCTTGAAAATGTGACGCACCGGGTAAGTTGCCGCGATGCGTCACCGGGATAAAATGATTTAACCCTGAATTTCGCTGACGCTTTATTTATAAAATATATCGACCATTTATTTCTGAATCGACAATTCGGTAAGTACTGCATCGCTCACCGTGATCGTTTCATCGGGAATTTTCGGATCGAGATAGATCGTATAGTTCGCCGTTCCGGTTTTCGAATTCCGCGGCGTAACCGAGGTCAAATCCAGCAACGGGAATGGCGCCGGCGGAATGCCATGCCAGTTGGCGACGGAAACCAATCCGATGTAACCGTGCAGGTGCATCCAGAAGGTGCGCACCAAATTGCTGTGCCCCCCGCCTTCCTTTGCCGGAAAATTCCAGTAATTCCCTCGAATCGCGATTTTTGTCGGTGCGGGCCGCTGGCTCCAGACAACCGCACCCGGACCGTGCACCGAGCCGGTACCCTCCGGCAGTGACGCCTGCACACCTTCCGTGTTGAAAGCAGCGGCGAAGGAGATGAGCGGTGCCTTTCCGCTCCCGGACGTGACCTGCCCTCCGCTTACCTTGAATTTCACGACAACGATTTCCGGCAGAACGTCTTCGTCGAGTACTGTGGCCATGATGTGGTCCTTTTCAATAGTTTGAAATTTTGATTCACCCCTAAATCATCAAGACAAGGCCGCGCAACAGGCGGCCAATTTATCGTAGGTATAAAGATTCCGTTTTTGAAGCTGTCAAAAATAGCAGCGTATTACGACGACATTAAGTTAATCACTGAATTGTCGATTTAATTGTTTTTATTTCTGCAGCCCTGCATCGATCGCCACCGGCAACCACACCGCCACGGCCAACCCACCGCCGGGCGCATCGCCCAGCGTCACCCTGCCCTGGTGCACGCGTGCGATCTCCCGCACGATCGACAACCCGAGCCCCGTCCCCTCGACCGTCTGCGTCTTGCTGCCGCGATGGAAACGTTCGAACACCGCGTCGCGTTCGTCCGCCGGGATGCCCGGCCCGTTATCGATCACGTCGAGCCGCGCCTCTGCGCCGTCGCGCGACACGCGCACCGTGATCACCGCATGGTCGCCCGCATAGCGGACCGCGTTGTCGATGAGGTTGCCGATCATCTCGCCGAGCAGATCGGACTGCCCGAGCACGTCGACGTCGGCCTCGTGCTCGAAGCCGAGATCGATGTCGCGCGCGCGAGCGACAGGCGACCAGTCGAGCGTCACGCTGCGCGCGAGCCGGTGCAGTTCGACCGGCTTGTGCGCGACCGCATGGCCGCTGTCCGAATCGAGCCGCGACAGCGACAGCAGCTGCTGGACGATCTTCGCGGCTTGCCGCACCGCGCCGTTCGCGCGCCGCAGGTGCCCGTTCGCGCGCGGCTGCTCGTCCGGTCGCAGCGCGAGCTCGACGCCGGCCTGCACGGCCGCGAGCGGCGTCTTCAGCTGATGGGCCGCATCGGCGAAGAAGCGGCGCCGCGCCACCTGCATCCGCTGCGTGCGGCCGATGTACTGGTTGATCGAATCGACGAGCGGCGCGAGCTCGCTCGGCATCGCGCCGGTATCGAGCGGCGTCGTGTCGTCCTCGCTGCGGGCGGCGACGGTGGCCGACAGCCGGTTCAGCGGCCGCAGCCCGCGCCCGACGCCGAGCCACACGATCCCGAGCGCGAGCACGACGAGCAGCCCCTCCTGCAGCAGCGACCCGATCAGGATCTCGCGCGCGAGCGCCTGGCGCGCCTCGATCGTCTCGCCGACCATCACCCACACGATGCGCGACTGCGCGGTCGGCACGTCGTGCACCGGGATCCGCAGCGCGGCCATCCGCAACTGCTCGCCGCGATAGACGACGTCGTAGTAGCGCGTGACGAACAGCGCGCCGTCGCCCGCGTCGCGCCCCTGCGGCAGCGGCAGGTCCGGATAGCCGGTGATCGTGTGGCCGTTGTCCTCGCGGATCAGGTAGTAGATCTTGCCGCCGTCGCTCGACTCGAGCATTTCGAGCGCGAGATACGGCAGATCGACCTCGATCTCGCCGTCGTTGAGCCGCACGCCTTCGCGGATCGACTTCAGCGACGACGACAGCGTGCGGTCGAACGCGACGTGCGCGGCGCTCATCGCGCGCTGGTACGTGAGCCACGAGTCGAGCGCGAGCAGCCCGAGCAGCGGCAGCAGCAGCCACAGCGCAACCTGCGTGCGCAGGTTCGGGCGGCGGGTCATTCAGCGCTCTCCGCCTTCGCTTCGAGCAAGTAGCCCAAGCCGCGCAGCGTGACGATCGCGACGCCCGTGTTTTCCAGCTTCTTGCGCAACCGGTACACGTAGATCTCGATCGCATCGGCGTTGACCGACTCGTCGATCCCGAAGATCTTCTCCGAGAGCGTGTCCTTGTTGATCGCGCGACCGTTGCGCAGGATCAGCACCTCGAGCACCGAGCGCTCGCGCGGCGTGAGCGACAGCGGCTCGCCCGCGAGATGAAAGCTGCGGTCGATACTGTCGTACGAAAGCGGCCCGCATTCGACGCGCGAATGCTCGTGGCCGAGGCTGCGCCGGATCAGCGCGCGGGCGCGCGCTTCCAGTTCGGTCAGCTCGAACGGCTTCGCCAGATAGTCGTCGGCGCCGAGATCGAGCCCCTTCACGCGGTCCTCGACCGACCCGTGCGCGGTCAGGATCAACACCGGCACCGGGTTGCGGCGCGCGCGCAGCCGCCGCAGCACCTCCAGCCCGTCGAGCTTGGGGAGCCCGAGATCGAGGATCACCAGCGCGTAATCCTGCGTGCGCAGCACGTGGTCCGCCGCCTCGCCGTCCGCCATGTGATCGACCGCGAAGCGCGCGGCGCTCAGCGCGTCGTTCAGCGACTGGGCCAGGTTCGGGTTGTCTTCGACGAGCAGCACGCGCATGGGGATTCCGGTAAGGTCAGCGACAGGCCGCTACATTACATGATCCTTTCCATGCCGACGCCTCGCGGAAACACGGGTTGCGCGGGGGCCGCCAGGCCGCCGCGCCCCGCCGCGACGGCCACTGCTCAGCGCTCGGCAGCGGCTCGGTCGCCCGTCGCGAAGCGTGCATCTCCCGTCGCGCGCCGCTCGCGAAAGCCGACGACCACCGCGACGAACGCGACGCTCGCGCCGGCCGTGACGACGATCATCGGGCGCGCGGTGCCGTCCGACAGCGCCGCCAGCACGCCGCCGCACGCGGCCGTGATCGCCATCTGGATAAAGAAGAACAGCCCCGACGCCGTGCCGGCGATCGTCGTGTAAGGCTGCATCACCGCGAACTGGCAGGCCGGAATCGCGATCCCGACGGCGATCATCACGACGAACATCGGCACGACGAGGGCCGCCACGGCCGTCGGCGCGATCGCGCCGCCGACCCACAGCGCGGCGGCGCCGGCCAGATTGACGACTGCCGCCGCCGCGATGACCGCATCGGCTTGCCAGCGCTTGCCGGTGCGCGCGAACGCGCTCGAACCGATCAGGTAGCCGAGCACGGTCACGCCGAAGATCGCCGCGTAGACCGGGCCGGACACGCCGATTTGCCGCTGGAACAGCGTCGACGATTCCGCGATGAACGGGTAGTACGTGCAGTAGATGAAGCCGATCGCCAGCGAGTAGCGCAGGAAACGTCGGTCGCGCAGCAGGCCGGCGTAGGTCTGCAGGAGCCGCGGGCCCGGAGCCGGTCGCGCAGCGCGTTCGCGCGTCTCGGGCAGGTAGCGCAGCACCATCGCGGTCGCGACCAGCCCGCCCGCCGCCAGCCATCCGAAGACGCCGCGCCAGCCGAACCACTCGGCAATCGCGCTGCCTGCCAGCGGCGCGACCACCGGCGACAGCGCCATGCCGGCCGAGATATGACCGAGCATCGCGGCCTGCGTCGCGGCCGGATAGCGCTCGCGCACGATGACGCGGCCGATCACCGTGCCGGTGCAGCCGCCCAGTGCCTGAAAGATGCGCGCGACGACGAGTGCCGGAATACCGGTCGACAGCGCGCACGCCACGCTCGCGACGACGTACACGCACAGGCCGCCGAGCAGCACGGGACGGCGGCCCCAACGGTCGGACAGCGGCCCCGACACCAGCATCGACAGCGCATAGCCGACCATGTAGAGGGTCAGCGTGAGCTGCAGCTGCGCGTCGGTGCCGTGCAGCGCATCGGCCATCGCGGGCAGCGACGGCAGGTAGGCATCGATCGTGACGCGCGGCAGGCACACGACAAGCATCAACAGGAACAACCAGCCCCGCTGGGGCAATGAACGTGTCTTCATGCGGCAAGTCCGTTTCCGGTCCGGAGAGAGAGGTCGACAGCAATCTAAGGGGAAAGTGATATAAGCTGAAGGACCATTAAATCGACTATTGACTGGACCACTATGCCGCGAGGCAAAGCCGCGATTCCACTCGACCTGCCACGCCCTTCCGGGTTGTCGGCCGGCGGCCCGCAGTCGAAACAGGAATGCATCGCCGATACGATTCGCGGCGCGATCCTGAAGCGCCTGCTGCCCGCCGACAGCCCGCTGCCGTCGAGCCGGACGCTGGCCGCGCGCTGGGACATCGCGCGCGGCACCGTCGAAGCCGCATACGACATCCTGTGCGCCGAGGGCTACGTCGCGCGCACCCAAGGGTCCGGCACGCGCGTCTGCGCGGTGGTGCCGGACAGCTATCTGCGCGCGGCCGCGCAGCCTCGTCCCCGCGACACACAGCCCGCACCGGCGAGCGCCCCGGACGCAGCCGAACCCGAACACGGCGTGCGCCCCGGCGTCCCGTTCGTCGCACGGCTCGCCGATCCCGGCCTGATGCCGATGCAGCAATGGAAGAAGGCGCTCGGCGCGAGCCTGCTGGCCGCGACGGCGAACGACCTCGGCGCGACGCCCGCGCAAGGCATCGACCGCCTGCGCGACGAAATCGCCGCGTACCTGCGGGAATATCGCGGCATCCCGTGCGACGCCGGCGACATCTTCATCACGACCGGCATCCGCCATTCGATCGACCTCGTCGCACGCACGCTGCTCGCGCCCGGCTCGACGGTGCTGATGGAGGACCCGGGCTACGTGTCGGCCTGGCAGATCTTCACGATCGCGGGCGCGACCGTGATCGACGTGCCGGTCGACCGCGAAGGCATCGACACGGCGTCGCTGGACCGGCATCCCGATGCCTGCGCGGCCTATGTGACGCCCGCGCATCAGGCGCCGCTCGGCGTGACGATGTCGGTGTCGCGCCGGCTCGAACTGCTCGACCGCGCGCAGCGCAACCGCACGTGGATCATCGAGGACGACTACGACGGCGAATTCAGCTACCAGACGGCCCCGCTGCCCGCGCTGAAATCGCTCGACGCGTGCGACCGCGTGATCTATTGCGGCTCGTTCAACAAGACGCTGTTCTCGGGGTTGCGCATCGGCTTCATGGTCGTGCCGAAAACCTTGCGGCCGGCGCTGTCGGCCGTGTGGCACGCGACCGCGCGCGCGGTCGGCGTGGCGCCGCAGCTGGCGCTGGCGCGCTTCATCGCCGACGGCGATTTTGCGAAGCACCTGCGCGCCGCGCGGCACGCGTACCGCCAGCGCCGCGACATCGTGCTCGACCAGTTGGCGAAGCACGCGGGCGGCAGGTACACGGTATCCGGCGAGCACGCGGGCTTTCATTTCGTGCTGTGGCTGCCGCCCGGGATGGACGACGCCGCGTATGTCGCCCAGGCGCGCGCGGCCGGCATCGCGTTGCAGCCGATCCGCGAATTCTGTCGAAGCGCCCGACGCGACGCGGGCGTCGTCGTCGGATATGCCGCGCTGACCGCCGCGCATGCCCGGCATGGCGGTCGGATCCTCGGCAAGCTGCTGGCGGCCTCCGAATAGCCCGTCGTCGTGACGGGCTTGCGCGCCCGCCCGAGCGTCGCCTTCTTCCCCTTTCGCACCGTGCCGCACGCCGTGAAACCCGCGGTAGCGGCCGCGTCGACCTCGGGAAATCCATGACACAAACGACGCGACTGTGAACCGAAATGAAAGCAGGCTGAAAGTGCCCCGCAATTAACATCCGCGTCACTCGAACAACACAATGCGTAACTGGAGGAAGACATGCCGTTTGCACCGAAGCACCTCGCCGCCGCGCTGGCGATCGTCCTGGGCACCGCCGCCGGCAGCGCCGCCGCACAGGTTCCGGCCGGGTATCCGGGTAACTACCAGGGGGTGATCGACGCCGCGAAGAAGGAAGGCAAGCTGATCGTCTACTCGACGACCGACACGGGCCTCGTGCGCCCGCTGATCAAGGACTTCGAAAGCCTGTACGGCGTGAAGGTCGAGTACAACGACATGAACAGCACCGAGCTGTACAACCGCTACATCAGCGAGAACGCGGCGAGCAGCACCAGCGCCGACGTGCTGTGGAGCTCGGCGATGGACCTGCAGGTCAAGCTCGTCAACGACGGCCTGATGGCGTCCTACGATTCGCCCGAAAGCCCGAACGTGCCGCAATGGGCGCAGTACCAGAAGCAGGCGTACGGCACGACCTTCGAGCCGCTCGCGATCGTCTACAACAAGCGCCTGATCCCCGAGAACGAAGTGCCGAAGACGCGCGCCGAGCTGATCAAGCTGCTCGCGTCGCAACCGGACAAGTTCAAGGGCAAGCTCACGACCTACGACGTCGAGAAATCCGGCGTCGGCTTCAACGCGCTGACGCAGGACGCGCACCTGAACGAGAAGGTCACGTGGGAACTCGTGAAGGCGATCGGCGCGACCGGCCCGAAGCTGCAGTCGAGCACGGGCGCGATGATGGAGCGCATCTCGTCGGGCGAGAACCTGATCGGCTACAACATCTTCGGATCGTACGCGTACGCGAAGGCAAAGAAGGACAAGTCGATCGGCTACGTGTTTCCGAAGGACTACACGCAGGTCGTGAGCCGCCTCGTCACCATCTCGAAGAAGACGAAGAACCCGAACGCCGCGAAGTTGTGGGTCGACTACCTGCTGTCGAAACGCGGCCAGACGCTGATCGCAAACCAGGCGAACCTGTACGCGATCCGCACGGACGTGACCGGCGAAACGTCGGCCGCGGGCCTCATGAAGGAACTCGGCGATTCGCTGAAGCCGATCCAGATCGGCACCGGCCTGCTCGTCTACCTGGACCAGTCGAAGCGGCTCGCGTTCCTGAAGCAATGGCAGCAGGCGATCAAGGGCTGATCGCCTGATCCGCTGATCGGCTTCGGCCGGCCAACGGCCGCCCGCCACGTTGCGCGGGCGGCCCCTTCCCCATACCGACTTCCTAGAGGCGGCCATCCGGATGGCCGCAGGGGCGAACTCATGCTTTCAACCAGCACCCGCGGCACGGCACCGGCCGTTCCGCCCGCCACCGGCCCGCGCGGCGCGATTCCCGCGCTGCCGGTCAGCAGCCTCCAGCCGCTCGCCGGCATGCTGCGCTGGATCGTCGTCGCGGTACTGACCGTCGCGGTCGCGCTGCCGCTCGGCTTCATCCTGTTCCAGAGCCTGTTGTCCGCGCCGTTCTTCGATGCGAACAAGACGCTCGGCATCGAGGGCTTCCGTTTCGTCTTCAGCGATCCCGATTTCTGGTCGGCCGTGAAGAACTCGTTCGTCATCGCCGGCGGGATGCTGTTCATCTCGATCCCGCTCGGCGGCATCCTCGCGTTCCTGATGGTGCGCACCGACCTGCCCGGCCGCCGCTGGCTCGAACCGCTGCTGCTCACGCCGGTGTTCGTGTCGCCGATGGTGCTCGCGTTCGGCTACGTGGTCGCGGCCGGCCCGGTCGGCTTCTACTCGGTGTGGTTCAAGGAACTGTTCGGCGTGCAGAACGTGCCCTGGAACGTGTACTCGGTCTTCGCGATCACGGTGATCGTCGGCCTCACGCACGTGCCGCACGTGTACCTGTACTCGTCGGCCGCGCTGCGCAACCTCGGCTCGGACGTCGAGGAAGCCGCGCGCGTGACGGGCGCCCGCCCGTTCCGCGTCGCGCTCGACGTGAGCCTGCCGATGACGATGCCCGCGCTGCTGTTCGCCGGCGTGCTGGTGTTCTTCCTCGGCTTCGAGGTGTTCGGGCTGCCGCTCGTGCTCGGCGATCCCGAAGGCCACCTCGTGCTCGCGACCTACCTGTACAAGTTGACCAACAAGCTCGGCGTGCCGTCGTATCACCTGATGGCCGCAGTCGCCGTGTGCATCGTCGCGATCACGTTCCCGCTCGTGCTGCTGCAGCGCCGCCTGCTGAAGACCGCGAACCGCTTCGTCACCGTGAAGGGCAAGGCCGGCCGCGCGACGGTGCTGCCGCTCGGCGTGTGGCGCTGGGTGGCGCTCGCGATCGTCGCGCTGTGGCTGATGCTGACCGTGATCGTGCCGATCTCGGGCATCGTGCTGCGCGCGTTCGTAACCAACTGGGGCGAAGGCGTCGCGCTCGCCGAGGTGCTGACGCTGTCGAACTTCGTCGAGCTGTTCGAGCAGGACAACCTGGTGCGCGCGATCGTCAACACGCTCGGCATCGGCGTGATCGGCGGCGCGCTCGCGATCGGCTTCTACTCGCTCGTCGCGTTCGCCGGCCACCGCCGCCCCGACTGGGCGACCAAGCTGCTCGACTACCTCGTGCTGCTGCCGCGCGCGGTGCCGGGCCTGCTCGCCGGTCTCGCGTTCCTGTGGATCTTCCTGTTCGTGCCGGGCCTGCGCGAGCTGAAGAACTCGATGTGGAGCATCTGGATCGCGTACACGGTCGTGTGGCTCGCCTACGGGATGCGGCTCATCCAGAGCGCGCTGCTGCAGGTCGGCCCCGAGCTCGAGGAAGCCGGCCGCAGTGTCGGCGCGACGCGCAGCCGCGTGTCGCTCGACGTGACGCTGCCGCTCGTGCGCTTCGGCCTGCTCGCCGCGTGGCTGCTGATCTTCATGATCTTCGAGCGCGAATACTCGACGGCCGTCTACCTGCTGTCGCCCGGCACCGAAGTGATCGGCGCGCTGCTCGTGTCGCTGTGGGCGACCGGCGCCGTCGACCAGGTTGCCGCGCTTTCTGTCATCAACATCGCGATGGTCGGCGCCGGTCTCGGCGTGGCCCTGCGCTTCGGAGTGAAACTTCATGGATAAGCTCATCGTCGACGACCTGCATCTCAGCTACGGCGCCAATCCGATCCTCAAGGGCGTGTCGTTCGAACTGAAGGCCGGCGAAGTCGTGTGCCTGCTCGGCGCGTCGGGCAGCGGCAAGACCACGCTGCTGCGCGCGGTGGCCGGCCTCGAACAGCCGTCCGACGGCCGCATCCAGCTCGACGACCGCGTGTTCTTCGACGGCGCTCAGCGCGTCGACCTGCCCGTCGAGCAGCGCTCGCTCGGCCTCGTGTTCCAGTCGTACGCGCTGTGGCCGCACCGCACCGTCGCCGACAACGTCGGCTACGGGCTGAAGCTGCGCCGCGTCGCGCCGGCCGAACAGAAGCGCCGCGTGCAGACCGCGCTCGACCAGCTCGGCCTCGGCCATCTCGCGGAACGCTTTCCGCATCAGCTGTCGGGCGGCCAGCAGCAGCGCGTCGCCATTGCACGCGCGCTCGTCTACAACCCGCCGGTGATCCTGCTCGACGAGCCGCTGTCGAACCTCGACGCAAAGCTGCGCGAGGAAGCGCGGGCATGGCTGCGCGAACTGATCGTGTCGCTCGGGCTGTCGGCCCTGTGCGTGACGCACGACCAGACCGAAGCGATGGCGATGTCCGACCGCATCCTGCTGCTGCGCAACGGCCGCATCGAACAGGAAGGCACGCCGGCCGAGCTGTACGGCGCGCCGCGTTCGCTGTACACCGCCGAATTCATGGGCAGCAACAACCGGATCGACGCGCGCGTCGCCGCGATCGACGGCGAATGCGTGACGCTCGCCGGCGACGGCTGGGAGTTGCGCGCACTCGCGCGCGACACGCTCGCGCCGGGCCAGGACGCGCAGGCCGTGATCCGCCTCGAACGCGTACAGGTCACCGACGGCCCGGGCGCGAACCGGCTGCAGGCCGACCTCGTCACGTCGATGTATCTCGGCGACCGCTGGGAATACCTGTTCCATTGCGGCGACATGCGCCTGCGCGCGTTCGGCCATGTGCCGCGCGCGGCCGGCAAGCACTGGATCGAATTCCCGACCAACGACTGCTGGGCGTTCGCGAAGGCGGGCTGACCCGGTCGCGGCGGCCGGTGCGCCGCTGCGGATGAATTCAGGCACACCTCCCTTTGCGACTCGCATCGGCGGACGCCTCATAGCGTCCGCCGACAGCGCGGCGAGTAACCGTTTTCTGTTTCAACCAGCCCACAAAAACCAAGGAGACACCGTCAAAATGAAGTCACGCGCAGAACGTTCCATTCGAACAGTAGTCCTCACCGGTTCGGCCGCGGCAGCCTGTATCGCCTTGCCGGCCGCGCACGCGCAGTCGTCGGTCACGATGTACGGGATCATGGATGCCGGCATCGAGTACACGAACCACGCGGCGCCGGAAGGCGGCAGCTCGGTCAAGCTCAAGTCGGGCAACAAGAACACGTCGCGCTGGGGCTTGCGCGGCGTCGAGGATCTCGGCGGCGGGCTGAAGGCCGTATTCCGCCTCGAAAGCGGGATCGACCTCGCGAACGGCGCGCTCGACGACGGCCCGGACTCGATCTTCGCGCGCCGCGCGACGGTCGGCCTGAAGAGCAAATGGGGCGAACTGACGCTCGGCCGCAACTACACCGTCACCTACGACTACATGCTGCCGTTCGACCCGATGGGTTACGCGCAGAACTACTCGTGGGCCTCGTCGTCGATGGCGACGGGCGGCCGCAAGGACGGCATGTTCACGCGCTCGTCGAACGCGGTGCGCTACGACGGCGAATTCAGCGGCTTCAAGTTCGGCGCGCTGTACGGCTTCGGCAACGTACCGGGCAGCATGAAGACCAGCTCGAAATACGACTTCGCGGTCGGCTACGAGAAAGGCCCGTTCGCGGCGGTCGTCACGTTCGACCGGCAGAACGGCGCGGCCGACAGCGTCACGCCGGTCGATACGGTCAACTATATCCAGGGCATCCATGCCGGCCTGAGCTACGACTTCGGCAACCTGAAGACGATGGCCGGCTACCGCAACTACAAGCGCACGTTCCGCACCACGGCGGCGAACCAGTTGAGCGACATGGTCTGGCTCGGCGGGTCGTATCAGTTCACGCCGGCGTTCTCGCTGATCGCGGCCGTTTATCACCAGAACATCAAGGGCGGCAGCGACGCCGATCCGACGCTGGTGTCGATGCGCGCGAACTATGCGCTGTCGAAGCGCACGGTGCTGTATGCGGCCGGCGCGTTCGCGATCGCGAAACACGACCAGAAGGTCGGCGTGTCGCGCGATTTCGCGGGATACGGCACGACGCAGGTCGGTGTCACGGCGGGGATTCAGCAGCGGTTCTGACGCGTGGGCCGGCGGGCGGCGGTAGTCGGTCGACCGCCCTTCTGCCAGGCCACGCGCGGCGGCATCGCGGCAAACCGCCGACCGCCGCCGCGCAGCGCACCCCTCGCGCCGTGCCCAGCGCGCTGCGTTTCGATGCGCCGCTCACTCGCCGCGCATCGTGAACACCGGGCGCACGAAGCTGTTCACATCGCCCCAGTGTTCGCCAACCGCCGACAACGGCACCGTGCGCGTGTCGATCGCGAGGCCTGCCGGCCCGGCCGCATCGAACACGCCGCGCACCGACGCCAGCAAGCGCGGCAGCGATACGCTGCCGATGCCGCTGCCCATCAGTTCGATTGCAGTCGCCCGCAGCACGGCCCCCGGCAACGACACGTCCGCGCCGCCGATCGAGCCGATCTGCACGTAACGCAGCCGACGGCCGGCCGGTAACGCCTTCGCGGCGGCAGCCAGCAGCGTCTGCGCGCTGGCGCCCCACAGATAGTCGAGCACGACGTCCACACCATCACGGAAATGCGGTTCGAGCGCACGCGCCAGATGGACGTCGTCCTGCTGCAGCGACACGACCGCATCGGCCCCGGCGCTCGTCAACGCCTGCAGCGCAGCCGCGTTGCGGCCCGTCGCGATCACCTTCGCGGCACCGAGACGCTTCGCGATCCGCACCGCCAGCCGCCCCGACGTACCCGTCGCACCGTTGACGAGCACCGTCTCGCCCGCGACGAGCCGCGCGCGTTCGGTCAGCGCCGCCCACGACGACATCCCCGGAATCGCAAGCGCCGCGGCCGTGACATCGTCGAGCGTGTCCGGCAGCGGCACGCATTGCGTATCGGGCACGATCGTACGTTCGGCCATCGCGCCGAACGGCACGGGGGCGCCGAAGAAGTAGACACGCCGGCCGTCGTCGTGACGCCGCCCCACGCCGTCGACACCGACCACGAACGGATAGCGTCGGTCCGACGAGTAATGCGTGCCGGCCGCGCGCCCCTGCGCGATCCGGCTCAACGCGGACGCCGTCACGTCGATCAGGCTGTGGCCCGGCATCGCGTGCGGCGCATCGAATTCCATGTGAACGGGACGCTCGCCGGCGCCCGTCACGACTGCTGCTTTCATGGTGACTCCTTGATTCGGGGATCTCGATCGACGGTTCGGGCGCGCATCAGCGTGCGTCGAGCCATGCGCGCAGCGCGGGATCGCGCACTTCCAGCACGTCGAACAGGCCGAGCGCACGCAGCGCCGGCAACGCGTCGATCGCATCGGCCTCCGCGCGCACCCGGTCGGCGGGTGCTGCATTCGGGTCTGTCAGCACACGCGCGTTGACCAGGAACGCGCCGACGGTCCCCTTGCGGATCGTCGTTCCGCCGGTTTCGATCTGGTCGGCATGGTCGGGAAGCATCTGGTCGGCTCGCATCGTGTCGTACTCCGGTTGTCATCGATGGACGCAGTGTAGGCATGCGAAATCGGCCGATCTCCGGTATAACGGCCATTCGATACCGAAATCCGGCCATGTCCGATCCGCTCCTGCCCGCCCGATTCGTCACATCCGACGACGGCCCGTTCGTGGTCGCCGCCGTGCTGTCGCAACGCGACCCGCGTGTCACGCCGGCGCATTCGCATGCGCGCGGCCAGCTCGTCGGCGCGCTGAGCGGGCTGGTGACGATCGGCCTCGACGACCAGGACTGGGTCGTGCCGGCGATTCATGCGATCTGGATTCCGCCGCATTGCCGGCATTCGCTGCGCTCGTTCGGGCCGATTTCCGGCTGGTCGGCATTCGTCGCCGAAGCGCGTTGCGCGGCACTGCCCGCTGCGCCGCGTGCGATCCGCACGACGCCGCTGCTGCGCGAAGCCGTGCAGCGCGCGGCAAGCTGGGGCGATTCGGAACTGGATGCCGCGCAGACGCGGATCGCCGACGTGATCCTCGATGAAATCGCGTCGTCGGAGGTCGAGGCGCTGGGGTTGGTCCGGCCGCAGGATCCGCGGCTGATGAAGATCACCGACGCGCTGGCCGCGGATCTCGCGGACAACCGGCGGCTGGAGGAATGGGCCGAATGGGCCGGCATCGGTGCGCGTACGATGAGCCGCCGCTTCGTCGCGGAGACGGGGCTGACGTTCGCGCAGTGGCGTCAGCAGGCGAGGCTGCTGCGCGCGCTGGAGCGAATCGCGGATGACGTGCCGGTGACGACGATCGCACTCGATCTCGGGTACGACAACGTCAGCGCGTTCATCGACATGTTCCGGCGTGCGCTGGGGACGACACCGGGGAGGTATATGGAGGCGGGCCGGCGCAGCGGAGAGATAGGTGGGGTCGTCAGCAGGCGTAAGCGGTCGCGGCTCACTTACTGATATATCGGATATTCGAATTGAATTGCACAAACTGTTATCACGCTGCGCCGCGATTCGAATTCGATCATTCGGGGCTGCCGGGGCCTCAGTGGAGCAGCCCCCCTGAAACACCGGACATAGCCTCTC